>JAIRKG010000127.1 GCA_031260235.1 Dysgonamonadaceae bacterium
TGACGGCGGCGGGTTTTCCGGACTTGGGGTATATCAAAAATAACTTATATCTTTGTGGTGAAGATGCTAACAATGTCCTACTCGGATAATTCCAAATTAAATTATAAATGAATACTCGATTCCTGTTTATTGTTTTCCTGCTGTTTACTTCTGTTTCCTGTTTCTCACGGCAAGTCCGGATTTCGGGCGTTGTTACCGATACGGACGGTACGCCTTTGGAACTCGCGGTTGTCAGGATAGAAAAATCGACTGCAGGGGCTTTCACCGACGAGAAAGGAAGATATGCGCTACACGTACCGGCAAGCGATTCCTGCGTTCTGGTCTTTTCCTGTTTGGGATACAACAAAACGAAAAGGATTGTGCCGACGGCGGCGGGCGATATGACGATTAATGTCCGGATGCGGAGAATGGATTTTGTATTGGACGCCGTGACTGTCACTTCTCGGCAGCCGTCCGGCACAATGGAAATTATACCGACCGACCGCAACCGCCTGAATGTCGATGCTACGGGCGGAAGCGTCGAATCGATTGTGATTACCGCCGGAATGGGCGTTTCTTCGACGAATGAACTCAGCGCTCAATATTCCGTGCGCGGGGGAAATTATAATGAAAATCTTGTTTATGTGAACGGGATAGAAGTCTATCGCCCGATTTTGATTCGCAGCGGGCAACAGGAGGGCTTGAGTTTCATCAATCCCGACTTGACCGCCGAAGTCTCCTTTTCTTCCGGCGGTTTTGAGGCGCGTTACGGCGACAAAATGTCTTCCGTTTTGGACGTAACATATAAAAAGCCGGATCGTTTTGAGGGCGGCGTTGCAGGAAGTATGCTGGGCGGGAATGTGTATCTGGGAAATTCTGCCGGCAAATTCACCCAAATCACCGGATTCCGTTATAAAAGGGGAACTACCTTGCTGAATATGCTGGATACCAAAGGCGATTACGACCCGACGGCAATTGACATGCAAACTTATATGACTTATGCGCTTGCGCCCCAATTCAGCCTGAGTTTTTTAGGAAACTATTCCGATAATACGTATGATTTTAACCCAACCAACAGAGAAACTTCTTTCGGGACAATGGATGAGCCGAAGAAATTTACCGTTTATTACGACGGCGCCGAAAGAGACCGTTTTAAGACTTTATTCGGCGCGGCAACGCTGAAATATGAGCTTGCGGAACATGCGGACATAGCCGTGCAGGCGTCCGCTTTCCAATTGACGGAGCAGGAAAATTACGATATTGCAGGCGAATACTGGCTGAGCAACTCTTTACCCGAAGACGATAAAGAGGTTATCGGCACAGGACGGTTCCTCAATCATGCACGCAACTATTTGGAAACAAACGTGATGAGCATAGCTGTAAACGGCGGTGCGGGATTCAATCAACATACTGTTCGGTGGTCGCTTGCCTATCAACGAGAGAAAAATCGCGACCGCATCAAAGAATGGGAATTGCGGGATTCGAGTGGTTATTCTCTACCTCGCGATGAGGATGAGTTGCGGGTTTACAGTAATCTTTCATCGAAAAACAATATTGTGTCCGGTCGCTTTTCGGGCTATTTGCAGGATACTTACCGTTTCCGCGTCCGCGACGGACTGTTTTCTATCACTGCCGGAATACGTGGCTCATACTGGAATTTTAACAGAGAATTTATTTTCAGTCCGAGGGCTTCCATCCGTTTTATTCCTTCGCGGAACGAGAATTTTATCTTCCGTCTGGCTACCGGTATCTATTATCAGACGCCGTTTTACAAAGAATTTAGAACCGTCGTTCAAGACAGTCTTGGCAATGGGTATGTGGAACCGAACCGGAATATCAAATCACAGCGCTCCGTTCATTTTGTACTTGGCGGCGATTATAAATTCAAATTCGACGGCCGTCCGTTTAAGATGAAGACCGAATTGTATTACAAGAAAATGGATGATTTGGTGCCTTATACCGTTAATAACGTGCGGATTGATTATTCCGGAGAGAATAGTTCTTACGGATATGCCACCGGTATTGATATGAAACTGTTTGGACAGTTTATACCCGGAACGGATTCATGGCTGGGCTTTTCGCTGATGAAAGCCCGACAGTATATCGGCGGGAAAAAAATACCCATGCCGACCGACCAACTGTATAATTTCACTTTCTATTTTACCGATTATGCGCCTTATGTTCCCGACCGGAGAGTCCAGCTCAATCTGCGGATGATATGGGCGGGAGGGTTTCCTTTCAGCGTTCCGGGAGGACAATATAAGTACATACAAAGTATCCGAACGCGACCTTATAACCGTGTAGATATCGGGATGTCCTACCGCCTGTCGGACGAAAACAATTTTCCGGCAAACGGAGGCTCTTTTTGGCAAAATTTCAAAAACGTTTGGATCGGGGCGGATGTATTTAACCTGTTCGACATCGGAAATGTAAGTTCCTACTCGTGGTTTGCCGATACCGGCGGCATCATGTATGCCGTTCCCGATCGTTTAACAGGGCGGCAACTGAATATTAAACTTGTTGCGGAATTTTGACGCTAATTTGTGCGCTTTACGCTTTTCACTCCTTTGACTTTTTGCAGGCAGCTAATCAACGTATTGATGTCGTTCGCGTCGTGGATTGTGATTTCTATCGTTCCTTCAAAAAAACCGTCGGCGGAATTGAGGTTTAATTTGCTGATATTGATCGATAAATCATTTGAAATAACATGGGTAATTTCGCGGCAAATCCCTTTCCGGTCGAGGCCTTTTAATTCTATTTTACCGAGTAAAGAAACAACCTTGTGTCCTGCCCATTCGCAGGAAATAATCCGGTTGCCGAACCGTGTTTTCTGTGTAAGCGCCACAGAGCAGGCGCGTTTATGAATTTCCATTCGTTCATCTTCGCGGATAAAACCCAGTACGTCGTCACCCGGAATCGGGCTGCAACAGACGGCGGCAATATAATTCTTCTGAAAACCTTCTTCTTCGAGGATATATGTTTTTTTCCGGTCTATTTTGTCTGCTTCTACGACAAGAATTTCTGCATGTTTATCTTCCCCGTTTTCCGTTTCGACATTAAATGCCTGTTTCACAAATTGCATTAAATAATTTCCGGACTTCTCCCTGAGCGCTTTCCTGATGTTTTCGGGCAATAACTCCACCTGTTTTTCGGCAACGGCAAAATATAAATCCTCTTTCTTGAGATACCCGAAATAAGACAGCATTTTATCCATGATTGGAATCGTACATTCTATCCCGGTTTTTTTGAAAGCATCCTCAAGCATTTGTTCACCGTCTTGTATCTTCGCTTTTTTACGCTTCTTTAAAGAAGATTCAATTTTGGTTTTGGCTTTGGCGGTTGTTACAAAGTTCAGCCATTCCCGTTGAGGGATTTGCGAGCGGGAAGTCAGGATTTCAACCTGATCACCCGAATCCATTTTATGACTTAAAGGCACCAGGCGGTGATTGACTTTAGCGCCGATACAGCAATCGCCGACGCTGGTGTGTATTTCGTACGCAAAATCCAGCGCGGTCGCCCCCTGCGGCAACGTTTTGATTTCTCCCTTGGGCGTAAACACGAATATTTCGGAGGCGTAGAGATTCAGTTTGATTGTGTCGAGGAAATCCATTGCGTTAGGGCTTGGCGCTTCGAGAATGTCCTGTATCCGTTCGAGCCAGCGGTCTAATTCGGTTTCCTTTTCGATTTTATCCGAACCGCTGTATTCCTTATATTTCCAATGGGCGGCAAAACCTTTTTCCGCAATTTCGTCCATTTTGTCGCTTCGGATTTGCACTTCAATCCATTGTCCGTCTGGACCCATAACGGTGAGGTGGAGCGCCTGGTAACCATTGGCTTTCGGACGGCTCACCCAGTCGCGGATGCGGTCGGGACGTAATTTATAGAGGTCGGTTATCACCGAATAAATATCCCAGCATTGCTTCTTTACGTCAATATTCAGTTTGGGTTCAAAAACAATCCTGACGGCGAAGATGTCGTAAATATCCTCAAAATCCACCTTTTTCGTATTCATTTTATTCCAGATTGAATAAACAGATTTGATCCTTTCCTGTACTTTATACTGAATATTCAACTCGTTTAATATCGGGTAAAGCGGTTCTGTAAAATGTTCGTAAATCATTTCGCGGTTTTTTGCCGTCGCATCCAGTTTCAGGTTAATTTGCCGGTATTCATCGGGATGTTCGTAACGGAAACTCAAATCTTCCAGTTCGGTTTTTATGGCGAAAAGTCCGAGCCTGTGCGCCATCGGTGCATACAGATACATCGTTTCGCCGCTGATTTTATACCGTTTCGCAGAAAGGAGAGCGCCCAAAGTCCGCATGTTATGCAGACGGTCGGCTATTTTTATCAGGATAACGCGGATATCGCTCGCCATTGTCAGCAACAGTTTCCGCATGTTTTCGGCCTGGGCAGAAGCCGCTTTGGCAAAAATACCTCCGGAAATTTTCGTCAGTCCCTCGACAATTTCCGCAATTTTCTCTCCGAAAATATTACGAACGTCCTCAACCGTATAATCGGTATCTTCAACAACGTCGTGCAGCAAAGCCGAACAAATGGAGGTTGAACCGAGACCCATCTCCTCGCTGACAATCAAGGCTACAGCCAAAGGATGCATGATGTAGGGTTCGCCCGAACGCCTCTTAACGCCCTTATGCGCCTGGTTGGCAAACAGAAAAGCCTTGTGGATGATTTCAAATTTCTGCCGGTGGTTGGATTGGGCATAACTTTTGAGCAGCAACTCAAAAGCGCTTTGAATCATCTCTTCTTCGCTTGATATGTCGGTGATTGTTTCATCCATAATATATAAACAGCAAACGGTAACGATGTCAACTTCGCATCAGAAGAACAGAAAATTTGCGTGGAAAAAGCGGGAAAAAGTTATGTACACAAAAAGTTATGTATCGCAATACATTTTGTCAATAACATATTGATATTTATCCAAAATGTAGTTCCGTTTCATTTTAAGCGTATTCGTCAGTTCTCCCGAAGCGATTGTGAATATGTAGGGCAGGATGGCGAAGCGCTTAATCTGTTCAAAACTTGCGAATTCGTCTTGCATACCGGCGATTCGCGATTCGTAGAGTTTGATGACTTGCGGGTGGCTGCATAAATCTTCTTGCTGCTCGAAAAAGAGCCGCTTTTCTTCGGCAAAATGTTTTAATTCGCAGTAGTTTGGAACGATAAGTGCGCTTACATATTTCCGTTGGTCGCCGACGACAAAAGCGTTTTCGATAAACCTGTCTCTGATTAGTCGGGTTTCCAATTGCTGCGGGGCGATGTATTTCCCGTTTGAAGTTTTGTAGAGGTCTTTGATTCGTTCCGTCAGGACAATTCCTTCTTCTTCGGTCAGGCTGCCTGCGTCGCCTGTGCGAAACCATCCGTCGGCAGTGAATACGGCTGCGGTTGCATCGGGTTTTTTGTAATAGCCGCTTGTGATTGTTTTGCCTTTGAGTTGAATTTCGTTGTCTTCGCCGATTCTGATTTTTATCGACGGCATTACTTTTCCTACGGTGCCGAGTTCATATCCCGTTTGGGGAAAACAGCTGACGGTTGCAGTCGTTTCTGTCAATCCGTAACCATATACTAACGGGATGTTTACGGCACGCAAAAATTGTATGATCTCTTTCGAAAGCATGGCTCCGGCGCAAGGGAAAATCACCCCGCGCTTTATCCCAATCGTCTTTTTCAGTTTGGAATAGACTGTTTTTTCGTATAAATTGAACCACAATTTCAGGAAGAATGGCGGCTTCCGTCCCTTATTCACATAGTCAAGATTGTATTTTTTGCCTGTGGCAATGGCATTCCGGAAGATGCAACGAAGAATGAAATTCGAATCTTTAATTTTTTTCAAAACGCCGGCATATACCTTTTCCCAGAAACGCGGGACGCTACACATGGCTTCCGGTTGGATTTCTTTAATAGCGGTTTGTATTTCCCGGGGATCGAGATTAATGGCAACGGTGCATCCTCGATGCAGGCAATAGAGCGACCATGCTTTTTCAAAGATGTGCGCCAAAGGCAGAAAACTCAACGAGAGAAATCGTTGCGGAAGATAATTGAGATGAATATCATGCATCATAAACGCTTCCAAATAGTTATCGTGCGTGAGAATTACGCCCTTAGGTTCGCCGGTTGTTCCCGAAGTATAAATAATGTGAGCAATGTCTTTGTTTTGCGCGGCTTTGAGCCTTTTGTCGACTGTTATTATATCCTGCGAAGTGCGATCTTTCGGAAAGTTGAAGAAGTCGAAATAGCCCGACGTTTCATCTTCCTCCGCCTTCCTGACGTTTTGATCAATGATAATAATTTGCTTCAGGAAAGCGCTGTTTTGGAACACCTTCCATGCGTTGTCGTATTGCTGCTGTTCGCCGACAAAGAGCAGTTGTATCTCCGCTTCATTGATGATATAATTAATTTGAGGGACGGACGCCGTTGCATATATGGGAACGGTAGCAGCCCTGTTGGCGAAAGCAGCGAAGTCGATATACAGACATTCGGCCATGTTCTGGGAATAGACGCCGATATTGGTATGTGGCTCTACGCCCATGTGACACAGGGTACGGGCTAATACCATTATCGTTTGGGAAAAATCCGTCCATGAAACGGACTGCCATTTTCCTGTTTCTTCGTCTTTTATTTTTAATGCTTCCTGATTGCCGAACGTATTGGCATGTTCGTGAACAAGGCGTGATAGGTGAAAATATTCCATTGTCAATCAATTGCGAATTACAAATTTTTTTACAACCCCATCCAGTTTGAATACATAAATAGCATGTGGAAGGTTTAGTTCATAGTCCTTTTCGGAAGACTTTATTTCGATTTGTTTAACCTTGTTTCCAAGAATGGTAAATATTTCAACCCGTCCGCCGACCGGCGCGTTTTTCAGCGTTAATTTGTTGTTAGCCACGCTCATTTCGAGTATAACAATTTCTTTCGCCGCCGCAGTTTGTTTCCCGTTTGGTTTGTCATAGGCGAAAACGGTAGTCCCAAAACAGCAGGAAAAAAAGAATATCAGTGTAAATACAATCGGCTTCATACAATTACGTAAAATGCTTATTTCGTTGCAAAAATAATACTTTTTGTTTAATTTATAATTTATTGGGGGTAAATTTATATAGTGAACACAGATTCTCGTGTATAATTTCCACCCTGAATATGATTTTGCGAGATTTGGAAAAGGCTTTACCTGTGTGAATTTGACCAATATGCGACAGTTTTATCTACCGCTCTTTAATTCGTGTAGAAAACCCAAAAGCGTAAGAGGTTTACATGAACAAAGCCGCCGAAGCAATCCGGAGAAAAAACACCGCCCTTCATTAAAAATTAATCCCGCGAGGGACATCCCCGCAACGCCCCCCTGCGCTCCCTCGTCATTGCCACCCACCCCGTCATTGCGAGGGCAAAGCCCGAAGCAATCCAGCAAACAGAACTGTGCACGTCATTGCGAGCCGCGTAGCGGCGCGGCAATCCAGAAAAACCCCCCGCTGCGTCATTGTAATTCCTGGATTGCTTCACTGCTGCGCAGTTCGCAATGACGCTTTTTCCTGGATTGCTTCG
>JAIRKG010000129.1 GCA_031260235.1 Dysgonamonadaceae bacterium
AGGTTTTCGGGGTCTTCCGTTTTTTTGATGATACAAAAAGTAATCAGCGGCAGCACAAATGTAATCGGCATTATAAGGTTGCCCGAAAAAAAGGACGTCCCAAACGACATGACAAGAAAAAGAAAGGAAGCAAGCCCATATGCGTTTCTCCGCCTTTTATAAAAAAAGACCGTCAGGTATATGAATAACGCCAGATTCAAAAGTGTTCCCAAATAACCGTAGCGCAGAAACAGAACGGAATAGGAAATATCTCCCGTATCCAGCTGGACGGTCTGCCCCGACAGTTCTTCCGTCAACCCGACATCAAAATCAAACAGGGAATAGGTGAGCTTGGAATCTTCCGTCATCAGTCCCGCTCCCGTAAACATGGCTACGGGATTGTCAAGCAGGTATTGATTGCGTTCCAAAAGGTGCATGATACGGAATGTGAATGTAGACTCGTCGTCCATATCAATTTCCGTATCGACGATATTGCCCGACATGACGCGCTGTATATCAACGCAGGTGCGGGAATGTACAAACTTGTATCCGGCAAAGGATATGAGAAACACCAGGAATACGGAAGCAACCGTCAATGTTTTTATCCTCTGCAAACGGGGAAGTTGAATGATATATCCGAGGGCTACGGACAAAAGGAAGAAACCGATTAAACTGCGGTGAAACGCCGCAAGGAGGGTAATTACAAGTATGGCTGTTGTTACATGTTTTGCCGCCCCCTTAAACGGATTGCAGTAAATAGCTATGAACACAAAGAAATGAAGCATATCCGGCTGGTTGTAAAACCTCCGTATTTTTATACCGAACAAATTCACCGAACCGACTGCTCCTTCATTAAGAATTGATTCATTCAAAAATATTTGAAGAATAAAAAGTATGGAACAAAAAAACGTTACCAGAAACAGGTATTTCAGTAAAATTTCCAGCCGCACTTCAGGCAGACGGCGGAAAACGAGATAGGCAAGCCACAGGGTGTGGTAACGGCAGGTTCTGATAATATCGTTCCAACCGACGCCTACGGATTTATTATAAAAAATACATACGGCCAGATAGGCACAAAACAGCAGGTAGAGGTAAATCAGGCGGTCGGGCTTCAAATATCCTTTTATGCAAAAAGCGTCGATAATTACAATCGCGAAAAGCATGACTATCGCATAATCCATCCCTTTGGAAAAGAATATCGTTTTGGTCATTTCTTCGGGAATGAGGTTGAAGCCCGACGTTAAGAAAAGGAAAAAGAGAATGAGCGCCGGGATTTTGTAATCCCACACATACAACCCGATAGCTATTATGACAATAATCGGAAAAATCATGCTTTTCTATTTTTTTTACCTGTTCCAGATGCCGGCAGCCTCATTTCGGATTAATTTACGCAACTGCACCGGCGACCATATCATACGGGGAAAATAGACCGCTACCGGCGAGAGAATAACCCCGACCATGCCCCACATTTTCCCAAAATACCAAACCGCCGGAATAAACAGCAGTATCTCCGCAATGGAACTGTATACCTGCAACTGCACCTTGCCGATACCGTTTAACGGATAAACACAGGTATTTAACCAGCACAGGGTGCAAACAAACAGGCAAACGGATGCGGATACCCCGAATGAAATGTCCAGTGCATTGGAACTGTCTTTTATCCAGTAATTAATCCAAAGGTAGTAGATGACCGGCGACAACACCAGAACAATCACCTGAACGGCCAGCAGACTGAGAAAAAATTGCTGCAACCGGCGCACGTTTTTTCTCATCCATTCGTAATCGTTTTGCGCATACGCATCCGTGAAGGAACTCCAGTAGGGCAGTATGATAATGCCGACGATATTCAATGCTACGGAAAAAATTTTGAACGCTACATTGAAGCCGGTTACTTCCACCGGACCGGCAATGCGCTGTATCAGAATCGGCAACGACTGCATTACCAGCAGGGAGGAGCAGGTTGCGATAAAAAACTTGACGCCCAAATTCATCATGTTGCCCGCCACCCTGAAATCGACAAACCGGAATGAAGGACGCCACGCTCTGTAGCGGGTATTGAACAAAACAATGCCGGCAACCAGCAGGACGGCCACCGGCGCAAAACCGGTAACCCACCCCAGGGAGACCAGCGACGGCGGAACCGTTTTTGTCAGGATAAAAATGCCGGCAAGCGTCAGCAACTGTCCCAGCATGTCGATAAATGAAGCAATGGCAGGCCGCTGGTCGGCCGCTATTACTTGCTTTAACAGATTTAAAATAAAAGTAAGGCAAAAGGAAATGAAAATAATCCGGATGAGTGCCGAAACCTCTCCGGCATAAACAGCCGGCACGGTTTTGAGTATTTTAATCCAGTCCAGAAAGGGATTAACCAAGCAAAACAGCAGCGCCACTCCCAAACATATCAGGCCGAGAATGGCATAGGCCGAACTGACATATTTTCGCGCCAGCAGGTCGTTACCCTGCGCCCGGGCTTCCGCCAGCCGGTTTTTCATGCCGTTGCCCAAACCTATATCAAACATGTTGAGCCAGAAAGCCAGCGAATACAGGGTCAGCCAGATGCCGTTCCGTTCCGGATTGACATAATTGATTGTCATTGGAATAAGTATAAAGGAAATAAGCAACGTGAGGCCTTTAACGGCAAAAGAGGCGGCAATATTTTTCTTTGCCAGCACCGTTCTTTCGCATCCCCGGTTTAAATAGTCCGTTATTTTTTCTTTGATGCCGGCTGTCATTTTTTTCTGCTCCTCAAAAAACTTCTTCCGATCGCAGGTATCCGGTAAATCGCCACAATGGGCAGCAAAAAGCCGAAAAACAGCACCACAAGCGCCACTTTTTTGATGTCCGGCGAAACGGGATTTTTAACCGTATAAGGTTCGTTGATTATTTTCAACTTGGGCAGCAGCGATATGGATTTCAACATCGTTTCTTCTCTTTTTTCAACTAAGAAAAGGTAAATGGTTTGCTGTATTTCCTGTTCCCTTTTCATATCCCTGTATTGCCGTTCGACGGACGGAATGTTGCTGATTCTCGAATCGATTTCTTTTTCCTTGCTTTTCAGTTCTGCTAACGCAATTTGCATGCCTTTTTTGATATTGGCTAAAGATTGCAACAGGTTTTCCTGCTGTGCTCCGATTTCCGTATCCATGCTTTGGAGAATGGAAGTTGTCCTCGGCGAATTGAGTTGCATAACGTTTCGAGTCAATAACGCCTCGTTGTATTTGTTGATCACTTCGGCGATCGAAGGGTCTAAAGTTGTTGTGCTGAAAGGGACAAGCGAATATTTGTTATTTGCATTATTTACGAAGTCAAAAATAATATCAATTAATTTCAATTGCGTTGCCGCATCAATCAACTGCGCCTGAAGTTTGGCGTTTACTTCGAAATAATAGGTTACGTCGGCTTCAATGTCCGTCAGTTTATATTTGTCCTTGAATGAACGGATATTATCATCAACGAGGCTTAAATCGGATATTGCAGCTTTTAACCGTTCATCAATAAAAGCGTTTGTTTTTTCGGAAAGCATAGCTTTGCTTTCGTTCCATTTGGAGTTATAAACATGGACGACTTCTTTCAGGATGCGTTTGGCAAAAACCGGATTCTCATGATTAACAGTCAAATGGATAAGGTCGGAGCTTTTCTTTTCAAAATCGATTTCGACTTCTTTCATGTAAAGTTGAGCTATATAATCATAACCTGTGTACAGCGCCTTGATTTTGAACGGTTTTTTATATTCGTCGTAATAAGCCGACCTGAAAAGAGTAAATCTTCCGGCGGGAGTTTCGAGTTCGGCAGGGAAAGAAGTAATATTGTATTTTCCAACCGTTTTCCCCTCCATTTTCAGTTTAATATCGGTCTCATTTTCTTTTTTTACGTTGATAACAAACTGGAGTAAAACGCCGAGCGTATCCGGCAAAACAGGGTTGGCAGTGATAATCACCGGCGACCGGTCGTAGAGATTCGTCTTGACGATGCCTGAATATTTCGACTGTACGTAAATTACATTCAGGCTTAAATTCTGTATCATTTTTTTGATATAGCCGTGCGACGCCATCTTTTTTGATTCGTCTTCCACATTTTGCGCCCCGCCGCCGCCCATACCCAAAATACCCATCACAGACCGGGATTGGCTGAGAGCACCGGACTTCACAAACGAATCGTCATCGGAGAGGCTTACCGTGGCGGTAATTTTCCACACCGGCGTTTTTACTTTTATATATACAACCGCCAACGCAACGCAGATTATTATACTGATTACAAAGTAGTACCAGTGTTTCAGGCATAGCAGCAAAAATGCCGAGACCTGTTCTTTTTCGGAATTATTTTCTCTATTCATTGGGATTTTTATTTATTTAAGTCTGTCGGATAAAAGAAAAATGATTGTAAGCGTGGAAGACAGCGCTCCAACGATGGTGGAAATCACGGAAAGCTTATAATTGTCGGATGTTCCGTATTGTGCATCTTTCTGCCGTGAGGAGTTCATATCAACAACAACAATATCGTTTTGCTTCAAATAATAATACGGAGAAGAGAAGACGTCGGAAGAGGTCAAATCCAATACAACAGATTCCAAACGTCCATTTTCTTCCCTGATCAGTTTGATTCGTTTTCTGTCGCCGATTGATGTGATGCCGCCCGCCTCCGCAATAGCGTCCAATATGGAATAATTGTGCCGGTTTTCAATCTCAATAAGTCCCGGCGTCGCGACTTCCCCCAGTACATTTACATAATTTTGCGTAATCGAAACGCTGACTATCGGGTCGGACAGGTGTGGTTTCAATTTTTCCTGCAAAAGCGCTTCCAATTCAAAATGTGTTAAGCCTGTTGCTTTTATTTTACCGAATTTCGGAAATTCAATTTCGCCATTTTCGTCAACCGTATAGGTTTGAAATTCCATTTCACCGGAAACGCCGGTAAGAGAAGAAGCGGTTGGCGTTGACGGCGTTACGGGAAGAAGGTTGAACTGGTCGTATGTCTTCGCATCCATCACGTTTCCCGAAGAAACAATGATCCGCAGCACATTACCGGGAAGGATAATTGTCCGGCTGTTTTCCTTATTAACAAGCGTCCCCGTAAAATTTCGTCCCTTGTTCAGATCGTGAAACATGATTAGATCGTCGGGTACAGATTTACAGGAAAACAACAGAGCCGTACAAACCACAAAAAGTAAATACTTTAATTTCACCATACTACTTCATTTTTATAGTTATAAAATCTTTTTCATTAGTTATAGAAACGGTCGAAAATTTAGATTAGTATCATTGGGAATGAAAATTTATCATTAATTTTGCGCCAATGAACTCCGTAAACTTCCACTTAGCCTATTTGCTTAGCAAACACGACCGGGTAATTATTCCCGATTTCGGCGCTTTTGTCATATCTCCAAAGAAAGACAGTATGCCGAGGCGGAATTTCATTCCACAGCCCGTGAATTATTCTTTAACGTTCGATCCTCAAATTATATGCGACGATGGATTGCTGGTCGGTTCCATTGCGAAAGAAAAAGGTATAGGCAACGGGGAAGCGCTTCGTTTGGTACATGAATATGTCGATGGTTTGGTCGAGATGTTGAGGGGCGGGCAGGCGGTGAACTTTCCGTGTATCGGAACAATTCATTTGTCGAGCGACCGGAAAATCGTGTTCACTCCGGCTAAAAACCTGAGTTGCAATGCCGCAAGTTGCGGACTGGTTCATCTGAGTTTTCCCTGCCTGAACGAGGTTGAGGAAAGAATACTCGCAAAGAAGCGTAAAAAGATATACCGGCGGCCTGTTTTTTATATCGTCCTGTCGGCAGTTGTTTTGTTGTTGATTTTATTGGCTGTCATTGGAAAACACCTGTGGATTTCCGCAATACAATAGCAGGAAACGCTCGTCACCCGTCCCTACGCCCCACCTCGTCATTGCGAACCGCGATAGCGGCGCGGCAATCCGGAGAAACAACCCTCTGCATCATTGCAATTCCTGGATTGCTTCGGCTTCGCCTCGCAATGACGACTACGGCTTTGTTTCCTCACCTCGTCATTAGAGTAGGGTGCTTTTCCTTGTTAGAAATATTAATTACCTTTGTGCGCAAATTACAAATAAAAACATGAAACTTTTCGACGTATATCCCCGCTGGCAGATAGAGCCTGTCAAGGCGCAAGGCTGCAAAATCTACGACAAAGAAGGCGTAGAATATTTAGACTTTTACGGCGGCCACGCCGTGATTTCCATCGGACATTCCCATCCGTATTATGTGGAAGCGATTACCAAACAGTTAAATCGTATCGGATTCTATTCCAATGCCGTACTCAATTCTTTGCAGGACGAATACGCCGAAAAATTAGGCGCTCTGTCGGGCTATCCCGATTATTCGCTGTTCATGGTCAATTCGGGCGCCGAAGCTAACGAAAACGCTTTGAAACTCGCTTCTTTCCATAATGCTCGGAAGAAAGTCGCGGCTTTCCGCCATTCTTTTCACGGACGAACCGACGCAGCCGTTCAAACGACCGATAATCTCAAATATAAAGCACCTGTGAATAAAAATATTGACGTCGTTTTCCTGCCGCTCGACAATATCGAATCGGTGAAGGAAACGCTTTTGCAGGGAGATATTTCGAGCGTCATTATTGAAGGAATACAGGGAGTTGGGGGAATCCGTGTACCGGAGGCGTCTTTCCTGCAAGAGTTAAGTAAAATATGTAACGAAACAGATACGGTTTTGATTTTGGATGAAGTACAATCTGGTTATGGTCGTTCCGGACAATTCTTTGCTCACCAGTATGCCGGAATCCGTCCCGATATTATCACGATTGCAAAAGGCATGGGCAACGGTTTTCCGGTTTCGGGCATATTGATTGCACCTAAATTTGAAGCGGTTCATGGACAGTTGGGGACAACTTTCGGCGGAAACCAACTGGCTTGCGCGGCGGCGATTGCTGTTGCCGACGTGATTAAAGCGGAAAACTTAGTGGAAAATGCAGCAAAAGTCGGCGCTTTCTTAATGGAAGAATTAGAGAAACTGCGGCAAGTCAAAGAGGTGCGCGGACGCGGGTTGATGATTGGCGTTGAATTCGCAGAGCCGATTAAATCCATGCGGGACAAACTGTTGTTTGAGGAAAAAGTATTTACCGGCATAACGGGAACGCACGTATTTCGCCTATTGCCGCCGCTTTGCGTAACAATGGACGAGGCAGAGGAGTTTTTGAGGCGATTTAGGAAGATTATCAATACATGAAAATAATTATAAATCCGGCTTATGGTCATTTGGCTTCTTTCATTGAGTCCATTCCGGATATTTACGATAAAGAAGGCGCAAGCATTTACAAAGACCGAAATCAACTTAAAGTTTTTGAGGTTGGAAATGAAAAAATCGCCGTCAAATCATTTCGGATTCCGATTTTCTTCAACAGAATTGCCTATACTTGTTTCCGTCCGTCGAAAGCGAAACGTTCTTACAAATACGCGCTGATACTGATTGAAAAACAAATCAATACGCCGAAGCCAATTGCCTGTATTGAAAGGAAACAAAATGGACTGCTGGCAGATTCATACTACGTTTCGACTTACAACGACTATCCGGGTACTTTGCGCGAATTGCGCTACCACCCTTTGGAAGAAACGCGCGATTTGGTAAGTGCATTTATCCGGTTTACCGTTGATATTCATGAGAAAGAAGTCTTTCCGCTGGATTATTCCCCTGGTAATATTTTGTATGAAAAAGTTGGCGGCGAATATCATTTTTGCCTTCTCGACATCAACCGAATGCAGTTCAAACCGGTTGATATGGAAACGGGCGCTTACGGATTGCGACGCCTGTGGGGAAGCGAGGAAACGATTGCTTTTATGGCTGTGGAATATGCCAAAATCAGGAAGTTTGACGAAAAGAAATGTGAGGAGTTGGCGTTGAAATATCATCGCACGTTTTGGGAGAAATATACGCGGAAACACGACAGCGGTGAACAGTTCGCCGTATCTCCTTAGCCGTCCATCAAATTTTATACCTCATGTTCGTCGTGGGAAACCGACAATAAAAGCCCTTTTCTCCGAATAGTTTCGATTTTAATATTCGGATCGTGTGAAAGGTACTTGCGCAGTTTGCAAATGAATACGTCTAAACTTCGGGAAGTGTAATAATTGCTGTTCCCCCACAAATTTGTCAACAGATTGTCTCGAAGAATGACTTCTCCTCTGTGTTCGTATAATTTTCCCAAAATTATATTTTCCATGTTAGAGAGTTTTATAATTTTATCCTTACTGTCCTTGTATTGAAGAATTTGCCGGTCTCTGTCGAAGTAGTATTCACCAATGGCAACAATACCTTTTTTCTCGTCAATGATTTTAGGATTTTTGGTTCGTCTCAAAATGGATTGTATGTGAGGATCTAATTCTTTCGGAATGTGGAGGTTTTTAATCAAATTATCTGCATAATGCATGTAGAAGTTCCGAATATCGTTGGTAGTATGCTCGCAAACCAAAATGATTGGAACCGATTTGTCCTCATCTCTGATTTTCTCAATTATTTTCTTCCCATCTTTGAATACGGGCTCTTCGATATCTACAACTATCACGTCAGGACGAAAAGAAAGATACATTGCCCATCCTTCTTCTCCGTTCGAAGCGGTCTGGACTTCGTAATTTCCGCTCAATTCGAGGCTGTGTTTAACACCGTACGAAAGAGACGCCTCTCTTTCGATTAAAAGTAATTTTATTCGAGTCATGGTTAAAAATAATAATAGAAATAATTAAAATCATGATTGAAACAAGAGAATATCAGAACCAAAGCCAGACGCATAAGAAACAAAATTATCTCTTTTGCGTTTTCCGTTTTAATCCTTGATTAAAACGGGTATTCGTCAAAAGCAAACAAAATCGTGGATAAATACCTTTCGCCCGAATCAGGAAGAATAACCACAATCGTTTTGCCTTCGTTGCCTTCGCGTTTAGCGACCTGAACGGCGGCACACACGGCGGCTCCGGAAGAGATGCCAACCAGTAATCCTTCCTGTCTGGCCAGTTTGCGGCTATTGCGGATTGCATCGTCATTGCTAACAAGAATAATTTCGTCAACTACGTCCGGATTATACGTTTTGGGAATAAATCCGGCGCCGATTCCTTGAATCTTGTGAGAATTCGGCTTTCCGCCGGAAAGTACAGGGGAATCTTTCGGCTCAACGGCGATGATTTGTATTTTGGGATTGTGCTTTTTCAGCACTTCGCCTACGCCGCTGATTGTTCCGCCTGTGCCGACCCCCGAAATAAAAATATCAATTTTTCCATCGGTATCTCTCAGGATTTCCTGAGCCGTCATTTTCTTGTGAATTTCCGGGTTTGCCGGATTTTCAAACTGTTGCAAAAGAACAGCTTTTGGATTACCGTTTTTCAATTCGATTGCTTTTGCAATCGCGCCTTTCATGCCTTCGTGTCCGGGCGTAAGCACTAAGTTTGCGCCGAGAGCTTTCAGTAAATTACGACGTTCGAGACTCATCGTTTCCGGCATCGTCAATGTTAATTTGTAGCCTTTGGAAGCGCTCACAAGAGCCAAACCGATACCTGTGTTACCGCTCGTAGGCTCAATCAGTTCATTGCCTTCTTTGAGGATGCCTTTCGCTTCGGCGTCTTCAATCATTGACAGGGCGATCCGGTCTTTCACACTGGAAGCGGGATTAAAAGATTCAATTTTCCCGATTACATGTGCTTTCAAATCATGAATTTTGTTGAAATTAACAAATTCCAATAAAGGAGTATTACCTATTAACTCCATTACATTTTTTGCAATTTTTGCCATTTGTCTATAAAATTTTTTAGTGAGATTAAGTTTACGCGACAAAGATAATACATTTCAATTAATATAATAATCATATAAACAAGGTATTTTGACTCCTCGCCATGTTAAATAATTTAAAAATTGGGATTCCGGATAAATCCGCGTATATTTGTAAAAATATTTCGTTGTTGGATAATTATAAGGAAATTCCACAATTCACCATGGATACTTACGTTGTTTCGGCGAGAAAATATCGCCCTTCCACTTTTCAATCGGTAGTAGGTCAAAAATCATTGACCACTACGCTTAAGAATGCGATTACCAACAATAAGTTAGCGCATGCCTATTTGTTTTGCGGTCCGCGTGGAGTGGGGAAAACCACTTGTGCGCGTATCTTTGCCAAGACCATCAATTGCTTTCGTCCGGCTCCGGACGGCGAAGCCTGCAATGAATGTGAATCTTGCCGCTCGTTTAATGAAAACCGTTCGCTGAATATCCACGAGTTAGACGCCGCGTCCAACAATTCGGTCGATGATATTCGCGCTTTGACCGAGCAGGTGCGCATTATGCCTCAATTAGGGAAATACAAAGTATATATCATCGACGAAGTACACATGCTCACTCAAGCGGCTTTCAACGCTTTTTTGAAGACTTTGGAAGAGCCGCCGCACCATGCCGTTTTTATTCTGGCGACTACCGAAAAGCATAAAATTTTGCCGACAATTCTTTCCCGTTGCCAGATTTATGATTTTAACAGAATCAGTATTAACGACATTGTTGATTATCTGGAATATGTTGCCGATCAGGAAAATATTACTTATGAACGGGAAGCGCTGAATATCATTGCCCAAAAAGCCGACGGCGGAATGCGCGACGCTTTGTCGATTTTCGACCAAGTGGTCAGTTTTTCGCAGGGAAACGTTACTTACAAAACGGTTATTGAGAACCTGAACGTCTTGGATTATGATTATTATTTCCGCATCATGAACGCTATTTTGCAAAACGATGTTTCGCAAAGCCTCTTGCTTCTGAATGAAATTTTGAGCAAAGGTTTCGACGGGCAGCATATCATTAGCGGGTTAGCGTTATTTTTCCGTGATTTGCTGGTTTGCAAAGATCCGCAAACGATTGTTCTGTTTGAGGTAGGCGACGCCGTCAAGGAAAAATACACGGAACTTGCATGCCGTTGCGAAACAACCTTTTTGTATAGAGCGATGGAACTGACGAATGAAACGGATTTGAATTTCCGGTACAGCAAAAACAAGCGGTTTTCGATTGAATTGTTGCTGGTGCGGCTTTGCCAGTCGGTGGGTTCTCCGGAGGGCAGCGATAAAAAAAAAATTGTAATTGAGGCGATTGAGAAGGGAAAGATTGGGGAGACGAAAGAACTTACGAGTCTTAATGAGATTAAGAAACCGGATGATTTAAATCCTCCCAAAGCTCCTGCCGAACCTGTCCAGTCAATCGCAAGAGTGAGAATCAACGGCAGTCCGAAACCGGCAGCCGCACAGCCCCAACCGACACCCCCGCAAGCAGAACCCTCCAATCAAACCCAATCTTTTTCTCAAGAAGATTTGATCAAATCGTGGAAAGATTATGCCAACCAATCGGAAAATATTTACCTGAAAAACACAATGTTATATATAAATCCGCTGTTGAAGGACGATTACAAAATCGAAATCGAAGCGCTAAACCCCGAACAGGCCGATCATTTCAATGCAAACAAACCAAGCATCAAAGCATATCTTTTTTCGTCTTTGAAAAACAACCGGATAGAATTGGATGTCACACTAAAAACAATCGACCATACACAAACATTGTTTACCGAAAAGGAAAAATATTTGTATATGGCCGATAAAAATTCAAGCTTGGCCAAGCTGGTAAAAGAATTTAATCTTCGTTTAGGATAATTTTTTCTGCAAAGCGTCCGCTTTCGTCAGGCTTTTTTCTATCTTATCCATTGCCTTGTTCACCTGCTCAAAAGTATGCGTAGCCATCAGAGAGAAACGAATCAAAGTGTCGTTGGGAGACACGGCGGGAGATACGACAGGATTGACGAAAATTCCATTTTCAAACAAATCGCGCGTTACAAAGAACGTTTTGTCGTTGTCTCGGATATAAATAGGAATAATCGGCGTGGAAGTATTCCCGATTTCGCAGCCCATTTCACGGAACCCATTCAAAGCATAACCGGTCAGTTTCCACAGATTTTCGATTCTTTCGGGCTCGCTCACCATAATGTCAAAAGCGGCGCTCGCTGCCGCTACCGCCGCCGGAGTGCTGCTTGCGCTGAAAATATAAGACCGCGAATTGTGGCGCAAATAATTGATTATCGGTTCGGAGGATGCAATGAATCCGCCTATCGAAGCCAGCGATTTACTGAAAGTTCCCATCACC
Organism: Dysgonamonadaceae bacterium; assembly: GCA_031260235.1. Classification (GTDB taxonomy): domain Bacteria; phylum Bacteroidota; class Bacteroidia; order Bacteroidales; family Azobacteroidaceae; genus Azobacteroides. The sequence continues at coordinate 12,119 of JAIRKG010000129.1, forward strand.
AAATCGACATTGGGCATCACATTGAAATGATCGCAGGCGCCTCGTCCCTGCTGTCCTAAAACGCCTAATCCGTGCGCCTCGTCAACCATGATGTTGGCATTGTATTTTTTCGCTAATCGAACGATTTCCGGAAGATCGGCAATGTCTCCTTCCATGCTGAAAACGCCGTCTACAACAATCAGTTTAATTTTATCGGGCGTACATTTCATCAGTTGTTTTTCCAGTGAAGCCATATCGTTGTGGCGAAATTTCAGTTTTTGGGAGAAAGATACGCGGAGTCCTTCAATGATAGATGCGTGGTCTAATTCATCCCATAAAATAAAATCTTCCCTGCCGGTCAGACAGGATACTACGCCCTGGTTGACCTGAAATCCGGTCGAATAAATCATTGCGTCTTCTTTTCCAACGAAATTTGCTAATTTTTGTTCAAACGCTATGTGGATGTCTATCGTCCCATTGAGGTGGCGGCTGCCTGCCATTCCCGTACCGTATTTTTTAGTGGCGGCGATGGCTGCTTCTTTGACTTTCGGGTGGTTTGTAAGTCCTAAATAGGAATTGGAACCGAACATTAAAACTTTCCTGCCGTTAATAATTACTTCCGTATCCTGATCGCTTTGGATTACCTTAGAATAAGGATACAAGCCTGCGGCTTTTACTTTTTGCGGAAGATCATACTTCCTTAGTTTATCAACAAGAAGATTCATAAATAGTATTAAAATTAACCGGAAAAAATTATTTCAATATTTCTACTTTTTAAAAAAGCAGGATGCAAAGATAGGAATATTTTTTAATAACCAAAAAACCATGTACATTTGGGTGTATTTCAAATACATCTACATTCATTGATACTTATTTGCAATTTGTTATGCTTGAAAACGAACTTCAATTTGAGAAATCGCTTTTTTTCCTGCTCAATGGAAGCGATTGGGCTTTCTTAGATAATTTTTTTTACCTGTATTCTTATAAATGGACGTGGCTGCTTTTTTACCTGTGCTTCCTTTTTATCTTCATTTATAAGAAAAAGCCGAAAGAAATAACGGGTATTCTTTTGGCGATTTTTCTGCTCGTCCTGCTTTGCGACCAAGTTTCTTCCGGCTTTTTCAAACCGTTTTTTCACCGCTTTAGACCTGCGCATCACCCCGATTTCAGGGAACATGTAAAAACCGTATTCGGTTATACCGGCGGATTATACGGATTTATATCAAGCCATGCCGCCAATGCGTTCGGATTTGCGATTTTCACTTCACTGGTTTTCCGGAACAAATTGTTCACCGTTGTGATTTTCCTTTTTGCCGCGCTGAACGGTTATTCACGGATTTACCTCGGCGTACATTTTATTTCGGATGTGATTGCCGGTGCGCTCGTCGGATCATTAATCGGATATTTAATTTACTTGCTTTATCAATTTGTTTGCCGTAAGTGCTTGAAAATCGAACCTGTTTTTTCGCGGCGGGAATCTTATTTTCTTTGCGGAATTTTTATTATATATTTAATATTTCTGTTATTGTTTTGCAATCCGAATCTTAAAATTTTATTTTAGTGATAGTGAAAACGTTGTCTGTTTATTTTCAAAAAACAGTTGGAGTATGTTTATTTTTTCTCTACATTAGCGGTCTATTTCGAAACATTAAATTTTTATATACATGAAAACAGTAACATTTAATGAACTTCGTCGCATCAAAGACAGCCTTCCTGACGGAAGCGTCCGCCAAATCGCCACAGAGTTAGGTTTATCGGTAGAAACGGTGAGAAACTATTTTGGCGGACTGAACCGGAGCACCGGAAGTAAATGCGGTATCCATATCGAGCCGGGACCGGACGGCGGTATCGTTACACTGGATGATTCCACAATTTTGGAAAAAGCGTTGGTTATATTAGGAGAAAGCAGCCATAAAATAACTTCGGTTGCGACCGATATTTAAAGGGATACTTCTTAATATAGAAGCAACGTTTTTTTAATTTATTCAGACAAGTGAAGCCGAATGAGGAAGATTTCTTCATTCGGCTTTGTATTTTTTGCCTTTCCAAATTTTCTACTTCGTTGCGGCTCGGCAATCCAAAGAAAAGCGTCATTGCGAGGCGAAGCCGAAGCAATCCAGCAAACAGAACCCCCACCCGTCATTGCGAGCCGCGATAGCGGCGTGGCAATCCAGAGAAACCTCATTGCCGCCTGCGAAGCCCGAAGCAATAATCAAGGTTTATTTGTAAGTTCTTCTTTTAGTGGAACCAAATCTTCATTGATTGTTTGCCATATAATATGATTTTGTACAGTGTAATACCCGTGAACAAGAAAATTTCTCATCCCGATAATTTCACCCCAATTAACAGAAAGATTTGCTTCTCTGTATTCTTGTGTGAGTAAATTTGCGGCTTCTCCTATGATAACAAAATTATGAAACACAGCATGGCGCAGCATAACATTTGACATAAACTCTTCATACGTATGTCCATCTGTAAAGTTCAGAATATTTTCGATTGCTTCAAGGATATGTTTTACCCGTTCTTTATCTTGTTCAGGACTTCTCATAAATTAATATTTTATCTTGTTCAGCTGTCGTAAGTGCAAACGATTGCAACATTCCTTCTTCAACTAAATCCACTTTCCGGCCTGTAATTTGCTCTAAATTGTAAACTATGCCTCCGTAACGAAAAAGTGTGATTTTTTCATGCGAACTGAAGCGTATCAGCATATCAATATCGCTTTGGTTATCTTCTTCATTGCGGGCAAAAGAACCAAACAGCCAAGCCTTTTCGACAGGAGATTTGTCTAATATCATAATAATATCGTTTAACATTTTAGAATCCATGATTGAACTGTTTTTTGCACTGTTTGAATTGCGGGACAAAGATACAATATAGTTTTGAATTATACCCGCCCCATCATTGCGAGCCGCGATAGCGGCGCGGCAATCCAGAGAAAAACCCCACCCCGTCATTGCCCCCCTGCCTCGCCAACGTCCGCTTTGCTTTGATAAGGGTCTTTTTCTCTATATTCCCCAAAAAAATCTGCGATTTTCTTTGCAATTTGAAAAATGTTAGTACCTTTGTAGTGGGAATGACCAATATTAAGTTATGTCTTCTCCCCCAAAATCAATAGGCGATAAGCAATTATCGCCTATTTATATTTTATTAACCGACCGTTCTCGTCTAAATAATACAGCGTTGGAATCATATCAAGTTTGCCGAATTTTGAAAATCGTCCATAAGCTCTTCTGTAACCTTTTTCAATAATACCCATATTTATTCCATTGGTGAAATAAAAAATAACATTATTTGCTTTTTTTCCATTCCAGATAGAATCCATTATGCTGCCGGATGTATAGGCAATGATACTCTTAATATCCCATGTCTGGTTATCAAATTTAATATCAGGATGTTTTGTGTTTTGTCCCTTTTCGGTTAAAAATTCGACCTGTTTACCTTCTTGTGCGAGCAATTTTCCGACTTCTTTTTCATATTTTCCCCCGATAGTTGAAAAATGATGATCTTTATGATAAACATTGTAACCGCCGCTATATGTATCAAAATATGCTTTTTCCCACTCGCTTCCATAAGAGTTATATTTCTCGGCGGCGGCTTTTCTTATTTCCATCTGTTTTGGAATAATGGTTATCATTGTTTTTTGCAAAGATAAGGAAAATACTTTATTTCTCTGACCCCCCCAACGCACTTCGGAGGCGTCCGTCACCCGGAGCCGCGAAGCGGCGCGGCAATCCAGAGAAAACCCACCTCGTCATTGCGAGCCGCGATAGCGGCGCGGCAATCCAGAGAAAAACCCCGCCCCGTCATTGCGAGCGAAGCGAAGCAATCCATTTTTAATGACGTGTTTCTTTTCTGGATTGCTTCACTGCTGCGCAGTTCGCAATGACG
>JAIRKG010000130.1 GCA_031260235.1 Dysgonamonadaceae bacterium
GCTACACAATTGAAAATCCTCCCGGCATTATGGTAGCAGATCTTGCAGGCCGGAATAACAGTACAGTTGTGATACACAGCGCCGGTACTGCTATCATCACCGCTCACCAGGACGGCAATGACGTCTATGCTGCTGCCGAGAGTGTTTCCATTATGCTGACCGTCGAACTGCGATCGGATATTTCGACTGTTGATGAATCTTCGTCCGTAACCGTCAATTTCTACAATAAAATCCTGTATATAGATTCCCCCGCCGCCGAACAGATAGAAGTTTACTCTATTTCCGGGAAACTGCTCCACAGAGCAAGCAAGCGGGCAGGCAAAGCGTCTTTCACCATTCCCAATTCCGAACAAATATTGATTGTCCGGGGCAGTTCGGGCTGGACGAAGAAAATAGAAGACAGGTAAAATTTTATAGCGGGAATTTCCTCTTAAACCCGGCAGGTCGTGATGACTTGTCGGGTTTTTTGTTGGCGCGTCATTCCATCCTCACCTCGTCATTGCGCCGTACTCGTCATTGCGAGCGAAGCGAAGCAATCCGGAAATTGCAATGACACAGAGGGGTTTTTCCCTGGATTGCCACGCCGCTTCGCGGCTCGTGAATGATGGAGTGGGGAAGTATAAATAGGCGTTACTTGTTTCAATCCAACACAATTACTTTCCTCTTTTTCCGTTACCATCGTTAGAATGAAAAAATATTTTCTACCGGCAGTAATTTTTTTTGCCTGCCCTTCCCTGTTGAAGGCGCAGCTTGATACGCAGTTAAGTAATTATTGGGCAACCGTCGGTTACTATAACCCTGCCTATGCCGGACAATCGGAAAAATTAAACGTCACGCTGATGAGCCGTATGCAGTGGCTGGGGATTAGCAATGCACCCCGCACGACCATTGTTACTGCCGATATGTCCTGTCAGTTTCTGGGAAGAACTCACGGCGTGGGCTTTTTGATGTACAACGACCGCATTGGACTTTTCAGTACGTCGGCTACTTATGGTCAGTATGCTTGGAAAACGAAACTGTTCAAAGGCAATTTCAGCCTTGGTTTGCAGGGCGGGTCTGTTTCGCAATCGTTTGACGGCACAAAAGGAGACATTCCCGAAGATGATTACCACACTCCTCTCGGTAGCGATCCCGCTATCCCGACTGTGGATGTTTCAGGAAAGGGCACAGACGCTTCGCTTGGACTGTTTTATGATAAGGGAAAATGGTTTGCAGGGTTATCGGTCAATCACCTCTTGTCGCCCAAAATAGACTTGGACGACAAGTATGTTTATGAAATACCGCGTACATATTATTTTGTTGGCGGATACAATATGCAATTAAGTAATCCGTTATTAGAATTGCAACCAACCGTTTTTTTGAAAACAATGGAAATGAGTTCTTTACATTTCACTCCCGATTCTTTGCAGGAGCAGATTGAGAGTAATACGTTGAAAGCAATGTTGCGCAACAGTCAGGCAAGCTTTTCTCTCAGGTTAATTTACGACAAAAAATTTTGGGGCGGATTGTCCTGGCGGTATGGAGATGCGGTCGTATTGATGCTGGGTGGGAAATTTAAGACGATAGAAGCCGGTTATGCCTATGATTTTCCCGTCTCCCGGATTATTAAAGTATCAACAGGCAGCCACGAGGTATTTTTAAAATACCCTATGGATTTGAATTTGAAAAAGCAAAGAAAATCTAAACATAAAAGTATCCGAATATTATAAATGGTATGAAAAATTTAATTCTCTTAATTTTATTGACATGCTTCACCGTTTCCTGCGGACGGTCTCTTTTGGGCGACGGCGGCGAATTGGTTGGCGTCGGCATTTCCGGTTGGAGCGAACCGAATCCGCATGGTATGGTGCTGATCAGGCAAAGCACTTTCGAAATGGGTCCTGCCGGTCCCGATTCCATCTGGGGTATTTATCAAAATCCGAAAGGCGTTTCGATTGACGATTTCTGGATGGACGAAACGGAAATTACCAATGCCGAATACAGGCAATTTGTCTATTGGGTAAGGGATTCCATTATCCGCGAGCGGCTTTACAGCGCCGGCGACGAAACCTATAAAATAACGGAAGATAGGGACGGAAATCCCATTGAACCTCCCGTTTTGAACTGGAACAAACCCATACCGACAGAACGGAGGGCTACGGAAGATGAATTGACGGCCATACGCAGCGTCTATTGGACAAATCCGATTACGGGCGAAACAAAAATAGACCCCAAACAAATGATTTACCGCTACTCCGTTTTTGATGAAACTTCCTATGCGCTAAGAAGAAACAGAATAGATTCCGCCGAAAGAATCAGAAATACCGACGTCGCGGCTGACGCCGAAGAGATCATGATTTCCAAGGATACGGCTTATATTAATGAGGAAGGACGGATTGTTTCCGAAACGGTTACCCGTCCGCTAAGTTCTATTTGGGATTTTCTGAACACATATATCATCCCTATTTATCCCGACGAAACGGTTTGGGTAAACGATTTCAACAACGCCTACAATGAACCGTATATACGCCTTTATTTCAATCATCCGGGATACAACGACTATCCGGTGGTAGGCGTTTCGTGGGAACAGGCCAATGCTTTTTGCGTTTGGCGAACCGAATACCTGAAAAAATCAATAGACGTCAAATTCAGGAATACAATTGAGCCTTACCGTTTGCCGACGGAAGCGGAATTTGAATGTGCAGCCAGAAGCGGCAAATCGGAAAACATTTATCCGTGGGAAACAGACGGCGTAGTCAGTAAAAAAAACTGTTTCTTGGGCAACTTCAAACAGGGCGCCGGCGATTATGTAAAAGACAACTATTTAATTACCGCCCCTGTAGCCTCTTTTTCGCCAAACGAATCAGGTTTATACGATATGGCCGGCAACGTGGCGGAATGGACTTCAACCGCTTATCTTGAATCGGGTCCCGAAATCATGAGCGATATGAATCCCGAATATCGTTACAATGCGGCAAAAGAAGACCCCTACGCGCTGAAGAAAAAGGTTGTTCGCGGAGGCTCGTGGAAAGATATCGCGCATTTTATCCGTTCCGATATACGCAACTTTGAATATCAAAACGAACAACGCTCTTATATTGGATTCCGTTGCGTCCGCACGTGCGTTGGGTTCTCAAAAACAAAGACGAAAACCGTAACGAACAGAAAATAATAACAATTATCAATTATAAAGTCATGAATTTCAAAAGAAAATATCAAAATACGGTAGAGAAATTTTTGTCCGGCGACGCTGGTAGAAGGTTTTTTCAGATTTTTTATAGTGTGGGAGCTGCAATTGTAATTATCGGCGCACTGGCGAAAATTACTCACTGGCCATATAACTTGGGAAATGTACTGCTCACGGCCGGTCTGCTTACCGAGTTTTTGGTGTTCCTGATTTCGGCTTTCGACGCGCCGGACAAGGATTATCAGTGGGAAAGAGTATTTCCGGTGCTGGATACAAATGATGCGGACGACAGACCGGCGTTTGGAAACGGGGCTGGTTTGGCCGCAGGCGTGAAAGGTGCGGCCGGCGGAACGGTTATTATAGGCGGTGGAATTGGTTCAGCGAGAAGCGAGACAGGCGCAGGAGTGTCTGAAGTTGCAGCCGGTGGAACCGGCTCAGGCGGAACGGTTGTTATAGGCGGCGGCATAGAAGCAAACAGCAATGCGCTGGCGGCAGGCATTAAAAAAATAGCGGCGGCAGCCGAACAGTTAGGCAAAATGGCCGAAGTGACCGACGCTACCCAACAATATTTGGACAAATTGACGGAAATGTCGGAAAACATGTCCAAATTCAGTTCGGTTACCAATAGTCTGACAGACGTATCCGATGTATTGCTCAATTCCTACAAGAGCATTACCGACAATTCGGACGGACTCAACCGGTCGGCGTGCGGTTATGTACATCAGGTGGAGGCATTGAACAGGAACATACAGGGTTTGAATACGATATATGAAATACAGTTGAAGAGCGTCAGCTCTCAAATTGACGCTATCGAACGGATTAACTCCGGCTTGATGCGCATTAAGGATTTGTATGAAGGATCAATAGTGGACAGTTCGGTATTCCGTAGCGAAACCGAAAAAATGGCGCAACAGTTGCACACACTCAACGACGTTTACAACCGCTTGTTGAACGCAATGACCTTGAATATGTACGGCACGGGAAACAACCCCCTTTTCAACAGCCCCTATACTCCCGCCGCCGGCACTCCGGATTCAAACCACATCTCTTAATTCTTAATTGTAAAGGATGGCAGCAAACTCCCCCAATTCCCCCCGGCAGAAAATGATAAACCTGATGTATCTGGTTTTCATTGCTATGTTGGCTTTCAACGTTTCTACGGAAGTGCTGGATGGTTTTGTGCTGGTGGAGGACAGTTTAACACGGACTATGCTCGCAACTTCTTCGCGGAATGAAATGATTTTCGGCGACTTGGAAGAATATCACGATTTGAATCCGGAAAAAACGGAAAAATCATACGATTACGCTAAGCAGGTGAAAGATAAATCCGATTCGCTGTTCAACTATACGCAAGAATTGAAGATGAAGATTGTGCAAAAATCAGACGGAAAAGACGGCGACCTCCAAAACCTCAAACGTCCCGACAATCTCGACGCTTCTTATGACGTGATGTTTGAACGCGGAAAAAACGACGGAAAAAAACTCAAGGAAGCCATAGACAGTTACCGTGATTTTGTGACCGCATTAATTATTGATACAACCAAAAGGAATATTGTCCGCTCCAACCTGAGTACGGAAATTTCGGCAAAAGCCAAAGAAAAAAAACAGACATGGGAAGAATCCATGTTCTGGAAAATGCCTGTGGTTGCTGCCGTTACCTTGCTGACAAAACTGCAAAGCGATATTCGTTACGCCGAAAGTGAAGTGTTGAGCGAACTGTTGCGGAATATCGACCTGCAGGATTACAAAGTAAATAAAATCGAAGCGCAAGTCATACCCCAATCGCAAATTGTGATGCGAGGGCAAAATTATGTAGCCGACTTGGTGCTTTCGGCTTTGGATTCGACGCAGCAGCCGACTGTTTATGTGAACGGCAAAATGTTACCTCCGGAAGTTCGCGGTCGTTATACGGTTGGAACAGGTTCGACAGGAACATTTCCGTTAAGCGGTTATATCGAATTAAATTCGAGTACCGGCATGTCGCGGTATGATTTTTCGACGCATTATTCGGTTGTTGAACCGAGTGCAACCGTTGCTTCCCAGTTGATGAATGTGATGTATCCCGGCATCAACAACCCTGTTCGAATTGCCGTTCCGGGCGTGCCGAGTTCCGATATTACGGCGACAATGACCAACGGAACATTGACCCGTGAAAATGAAAACACATGGATTGCCCGACCCGCCAAAGCCGGCGAGGAAGCCATTATTTCGGTTCAAGCAAAAACGGCAGACGGACGTTTGCAGGAAATGGGGAAAAGCAATTTCAAGGTAAGGCCTTTGCCCACGCCAAGCACCTATTTGATGGTGGCAGATGCTAAAGGAAATCTTGCAAAATTCGAAGGCGGGTTTATCGGCAAGGCAGCATTGCTCAATGTTGACGGTATCAAAGTAGGCATTGACGACGGACTGTTGAACATTCCGTTCACCGTTTTACACTTTGAAACCACCGTTATTGACAATCTTGGTATGGACGTCAGGGAAACAGCGCAAGGCGCCGATTTCACGGAGCGTCAAAAGACGCAGATTCGAGGAGTAGCCCGCGGTAAAAGAGTGTTGATAAGAGGCATTGTTGCCAGAGGACCAGACGGAGTCGAACGGAACTTAAGGGCTCCGCTTGAAATAATGATTAATTAACGCAAGTTGTCGGTTATAAAGTGTGTACATTTTTTCTTTGCCTGAATAACATCAACATACATATTTTATAAATAACAACTTGAAAACACACCCCGACAGAAGTTAAGTAAGAATATTATTTTTAATGAAATATATGAAACCGATTTATTTTTTTAATTTACTGTTTGTGTTTTTGGCGTATGCGCACGCCGGTTATACACAAAACCGTTCGGATGTGCACAGTCAACAAATTCAGAGCCAGATAGAGGAACAGCGAATGCTGCAAGTCGAACGGAACCGGCACAGGCAAAACCAGCCTGCAATGCCGGACGCACAATCGCAGCAAACTCCAAATCAACCGCTGGCTCGGACACGCCAACGCTCGACTGAACCAGCCGCCGGCAAAACGCTGACACTGACCGAACGCGCGAGGTTGAAAAACTTTGATAATTCGAAAGCGCCGGTTCAACCGGTTTGGCTTCTGGAAATGTATCGCATTATAGATGTCAATAAAGATGGCAATGCGGCATTGAAATATCCCGCACAACCGATTGGCGACCGCGTCAATTTCTTTACTTTGCTGTTCAAACTATTGTCGGAAAACAAAATCAATGCGTATGCTTATACGGATAACACAGAAGTATTGACCGATGCAGGGAAAATATCTTTTGAAGAAGTGCTGAAAAGCAACCAGATTCCATATACGACTGAAGGTTCGGGCGAAAGCATAAAATATATCATTGACGAAATTGACATTCCAAGCGAAGACGTATCGCAATATTTAATCAAGGAAGAATGGTTTTTTGATCAGGCAACAGGCTCTTTCAATAATAGGGTAACGGCTATTTGTCCCGTAATCGTTCGGTTGGACTATTCCGATAATACTCACCACAGGTCGCCTGTATGCTGGGTACTTTACGAAAATATCCGTCCCTACATTTCCCGTGAAATGATTATGACTTCCGACCTCAACAATGCCTTGATTTATACGATGGACGATTTTTTCGCAAAAAAAATGTATGCTGGCGATATTATAAAAACCGTCAATATGAGGAACCAAAGTTTACAGGAACAGGTCGGAGGCGATCCGGATGCGTTGAAACATGCGCAGGACAGCATCGAAAACCGGTTGGAAGATTTCCGGAAACAGCTTTGGGTACAGGAGGATACGACAACTGTCGTAACAAATAAAAAAGTAACGAAAACTTCGACAAGGAAGGGAAGCCGTTCGGAAAGTAAAGCGGCGAAAGTAAAAACGGACAATTCTACTCCAGTCCGAAGCGTGCGTAGAACCAAATAAGCATGAACTTATACGGACAAATCTTTTGCACGTTTACCAAAATCGGTTTGTTTACCTTCGGGGGAGGCTATGCGATGATACCTTTGATGGAAAAAGAAATCGTAGAACGAAAGCATTGGGTTGAACCGAAGGAATTTATTGATGAGGTCGCCGTATCACAGTCATTGCCGGGCATTTTTTCCGTAAATGTTTCCATCTTCACCGGTTATAAATTGAAAGGATATTTGGGCAGTATAGTCGCTACATTAGGGACCATACTGCCTTCCTTTTTGATTATTCTGCTGATAGCCCTGTTTTTTAGGCATTTCAACGAAAATATTTATATAGCAAAGATATTTAAGGCAATCCGTCCGGCAGTAGTAGCCCTGATAGCCGTTCCGGTTTTCACTACGGCAAAGCATGTCGGGATCAATCTCAAAACCGTTGTCATTCCGGTTGCGGCGGCTGTTTTGATTTGGTATTGGGGCGTATCGCCGGTTTATGTTGTTTTGGTGGCGGTTATTGGAGGGACTGTTTTCAGGAAAAAACTTTAGTTCTGAGGAACTTTAATATATTGCCCGATTTTCAAAGTCGAACTCCTCGTGTTGTTTAACCGCATCAAATCGTTCTGGTCATAACCGGGAAATTTTTTGGCGATAGAGTAGTAAGATTCTCCGGTTTTCACCCTGTATCGAGAAATCCGGTCGGGGATTTTAACCTTGGTTTTGCTGCGCGTGGTTTGTTTGACGGAAGGGTTATTCACAACCGACCTGTTGGCAAATAATTTTTTCGCATTGTAATTTGCAATCTCATCTTCTTTTTCCGCAAATATGCAGGCGAGGCTTGCGGGCAAAACCAAAGCGTATGGTCTTTGGTTTCCGGGAATAATATCTTTTTTATATTGCGGATTCAGCACCCTGAGTTCTTCCTTGTCGATATTCAGGACGTTGGAAATCTGGTCGAAATGTATCGGCTGTGCAATCATAACGGTATCGACGGCGGCGGGGATTCGTGTTTCTACCGGATAAAGCTGGTGGTAGGCATAATAATTCATCGTGTAATTGGCTGCAATAAATGCCGGAATATAGGTACGGGTTTCCTTCGGAAGAAACCGGTAAATTTTCCAGAAATCCGCTTTTCCATTCGCCCGCTGGATAGCCTTATTCACGTTTCCCGTGCCGCAGTTATAGGCCGCAATCACTAAATTCCAGTCTTCATAAATGTCAAACAAGTCCTTTAAATAGCGACATGCGGCGTCGGTAGATTTCACAGGATCACGTCTTTCGTCAATTAAACTGTTAATTTCCAGTCCGTAAGTTTTTCCTGTTCTCAGCATAAACTGCCAAAGTCCCGAAGCGCCTCTTCGGGAAAGAGCGGCGGGATTCAGTGCCGACTCTACAACGGCAAGGTATTTCAGTTCCAACGGCAAATCATATTTATCCAAAGTTTCTTCAATCATTGGAAAATAGAAAGATTCAATGCCCAACATGTATTCCACGAGTTTCCGACTGTGGATTACATACAGTTCGATGCTTTGCCGGACGATGTCATTATAAGGAAGTTCTATAATGTTCGGAAGTTTCGACAGCCGTTCGATATAAGTAGCATCGTCGGCAGGTGTATTGTCCCTGTAGCTTTCGTATTCATTTAGCTCGCTTACATCCTGTGCTTGCGCGGCAATACCAATAAAAATAAGTGATAATAAAAGAAACGTTTTCATGTTATTAATTTCTAAAAAGTAAAACACATTTGTAGTCCAAGTGAGCGGGAATTGACGGGCGTTTTATCAAAAAGCACAGGCGCCGCCCGCATACTCAAATCGGGACTTACATCAAAATCAAACAATTGAGCGTCCACGTATGCATCAATCATACAAATAGCATACACGCCAATCGTAACCACCCAACTCATATCCCTGTAATGCCGGTAATAATCTTTGCCGGATTGCAACCGCGAACGAAACTTGCTTTTTTGGTCGGCAGTCCATTCCTCAATATCAGGATAGGAATAGGGAACATAATCTTTCCAGAATCTTGCTGTTTCGTCGCCGCCGGTAAAAGCGTTAAAGTCAACAAAAGCCTTTTTATAACTTGTATATTGGCTGTTGTTCCAATTGATAGCGTAATAGCATCCGATAAAAGCTCCATACACTAATGGCAATTTCCAGTATTTCCGGTTATAAATCTGCCCTAATCCGGGAAACATAGCCGAATATATGACGGCTCGCGTTGAATTGGGTTTAAAAGCCGCCGTATCCGGCAAAATTATAAACGCATCTGCATTTCGAGCGTTTTCAATTTCAACGGATTGCGTGTCCTGCGCTTTCATTTTAAGGGAAAAGAGGCAGAACATTATCACTATCAAACGGCATATCTTCACATTCTAATTATTTTTCACGGAATCGAATACGTGCATAATCCGTATTAATTCGTTTTCATTTGCGAAAGAAATATTGATTTTTCCCCTGCCTTTTTCGTTGCTTGAGACGGAAACTTTGGCGGCGAAAATGTCCGAGAGTTGTTTTTTATATGAATCGTAGTTTACGGATGATTTTTTCTTGGATGAACGCGGGATGAGGGAGGGCGTTTCGTCCGTTTCCTGTTCCTGCGGATTATTGATGTTTTTGATGACCTCTTCCGTGTGGCGTACCGAATATCCGTATTCCTTGATTTCTTCGTAAATCATCAGTTGGTCGGAAGCATTTTCGAGCGAAAGCAAAGATTTGGCATGTCCCATATCAATCTTTTTGTCTTTCAGACCTATTTGGATTTCGGCAGGCAGTTTCAGCAATCGCAAAAAATTGGCGATTGTGCCTCGTTTTTTTCCGATACGTTCGCTCAGTTTTTCCTGCGTCAGGTTGTGCGTATCAATTAACGTTTGAAAAGCAAGTGCTATTTCGATTGGATTCAAGTTTTCGCGCTGAATATTTTCGACGAGCGCCATTTCCATGATGTTCTCGTCGTTGGCTTTCTTGATGTATGCGGGAATGGCGGTAAGACCGGCCATGAGGGAAGCCCTGTATCGTCGTTCGCCTGAAATAATCTGGTAATGGTCGGGGCTGATTTCGCGCAGGGTAATCGGCTGCACTATCCCCAGTGTTTTGATGGAAGTTGCCAACTCTTCCAGCGCGTCCTCATCAAAGACGGAGCGCGGTTGATCGGGATTGGTTTCTATTTTGGATAATTCCACTTCATTGATTGAAGACGAACCGTTTGTGTTCAGGTCGTCCATAGTAATCAATGCGTTCAAACCTCTTCCCAGGGCAAATTTTGTTTGTTTCGACATATTGAATTATTTATTTTTTTCAATCAGTTCTTTTGCCAATTGAAGATAGTTAAACGCCCCTTTCGAATCGGCGTCGTAGAACAATACAGGCTTGCCATAACTCGGCGCTTCGCCCAGTTTGATGTTCCGTTGAATAATCGTATTGAAAACCATCTTTCCGAAATGCTTCTTCACCTCGTCGTAAATCTGGTTGGCTAAACGCAGGCGGGTGTCATACATCGTCATCAGGAAACCCTCGATTTCCAGTGTCGGGTTCAGTTTCGATTTAATGATTTTAATCGTGTTCAACAGTTTGGAAATTCCTTCCAATGCAAAATACTCGCACTGTACCGGAATAATTACCGAATCGGCAGCCGTTAAGGCATTTACAACAATCAAACCCAGTGAAGGTGAACAATCAATCAGGATATAATCATATTTATCTTTTATCTTATTTAATAGTCTTTTCAAGACTTTTTCCCGATTTTTGAGGTTCAACATTTCGATTTCAGCGCCTACCAAATCAATATGAGAAGGAATGATATCCAAATTAGCCGTTTCGGTCGAAAGTATAGCCTCTTCGGGGGCTACGTTCTCAATAATACATTCATAAATCGACTTTTTCAATTCCTTGATATTGACTCCCAGTCCGGAAGAGGCATTTGCCTGAGGGTCGGCGTCTGCAATCAACACTTTTTTGTTCATTGTCGCTAAAGAAGCGCCTAAATTAATGGTAGTAGTAGTTTTACCTACGCCTCCTTTTTGATTTGCTAAAGCAATTATTTTTCCCATAGGATATAAGTATTTTAGTAAATGTGAAATAAATAATCCGGAAAACAGTTATATAATTTTCCGATACAAAAGTAGTATTTTTATTGAGAAAATGGTTTTTTGTTATAAAAACCGTGTGGCATTGTTGATAATTTGTGATTCCGATTGATAACTTCTTTCTCTAATTCTTCGTACCATTCCTCGCCAAACTTCCGAATCAAAGGCTCTTTCAAAAATTGATAGACTTTCACATTATTTATTTTTCCCAAAATGCGCGCCGCTTCGCAAACGCTCCAACGATGATAATTGACTGCTCGAAAACCTTTGTATTGATCAACTCTCACCGGATATAAGTGACAGGAAACCGGCTTGTAAAAATCAATTTTCCCTTCGCGGAATACCTTTTCTATGACGCATTTGCAACAGCCGTTTTTGTCGTAATAGGCGAAAGCACAATCACCCGTTTCGGAAAGAGAAGTAACGTATTCATCGTCTGCATCCAGATAAGCAACGTCCTGCTCTTCAATAATTTTCCTGGATGGTATGGATAAATCGTCCCAAATCAGCGGACGGATTTCTTCCAACCGAATCACTTCGTCTTCTTCCAACGGTGCACCCGAATCGCCCTCCACGCAGCAGTTACCTTTGCATACGGACAAGTCACATTGGAAGTACTCTTCCAATACATCGGGGCTGATTATTGTATCTTGAATTACAATCATATATTATAATATTGAGGCACACAAAGGTAATGATTATTTATACATAAATCTTTAAAATACAGAAAGGAGCCACTTCACAATGGTTCCTTTCTATTTCAGTTTTTAGTAGGTATTAGTTTTAAGGCAAAAAGATTGTTTTAGGTTATCGGTAACAAAGGAAGAGATTTTTTTTCACCCAACCAAAGAAAAAAATATATTATAGAACACATTTTTCAGTTTTTTGTCATTTTATACCTGTTTTACAATAAATTATATTTTATGAAACGTTTTTTTATAATTGTATTTTTGATTTATACGGCAATCAAGGCCTGTATTTTTTATAAAACTGTGGGGACCACCTTTCTATATGAGGAAAAACAAAACCCCGAAAGTTTTTGATTTCCGGGGTTTTCATTTTTCCCCATTTTATTTCTATACATGTAGCAATAATAGTGCACTTTAGAAACAAAAAACTAATCGTCCGGATTTATTCTATTGTTTTCAAGACACTCATAAAACTTCTCCCTTCCTTTATTTGTTATGTGTTGGCATTTTATTTTGTTCCGAAACCGCCAGTTCCGAAATGTACGTTTCGCATCGAATTATTCTGGAAGCGAATCTACAAATTCTCCAAACATCAAAATCTTTTCGCTATTCGCTTTATTGAAAAGCAAGTGTTCAAAATCTTTTTGCTTCTTCTTCAAATCAACAGTTTTTAGTAATTCGACTGTCGCTTGTTTGAACTCTTGCAAATTATGTACTCCGCAACGCTTTGAAAGAAAATCATAATCAGGTTTTGCTTGTGCCAGTAAAAACATCAAGTCGTAAAAATCACGGCCTTTAGCACGGGCTAACATGGCAGATATTTTCATGCTGCACAATACGCCGTCGGAAGGAACAGGAAACGGGAAAAAGAATCCGCAGCCTTTGATATTCGTAATAACCGGAGGATAAACGATTCTTTGGTCTTGGCTTTCGACCTTTATCAAAAAGCGTTCTTCCTTATGTCCGCTCAATTCTAAATCAAACAACAATTCAGGAAAATGAATATTACGTCGAAAAGCCGTTAGTTTCGGATTTTCGTTATCTTTTGCTTCCACTCGTAACCCAGAATGTTCCAAGAATTGAATTACTTCGTTTGTCATTTCGATAAATTCGTCTTTAGACAGGTCTTTACAGTCAAAATCTAAATCTTCGGAGAAGCGGTCTATCCCTTTTACCAAACGCAGGTTTGTTCCGCCGATAAAAGCCACTTTTTGAATGTTTGGAGTAGAAGAGAGATAATCCAAAATCATCAACTGCAAATACTCTTTCAGTATGTGTTTATCAAAACCCAAATTTCCACGGATTCGCGTCGGAAAATAATTCCTTATCTGTTCAATCTGTATCATAAATCATAAGTTTTTAAGAGCAACTTTACCCGATTGTCAAGCGCTTTGCTTTGAAACTTGGCGCAGTAATCCATCAGTAAATCCTTGTTTAAATCATCGTGTAGGTAATTTTCATCCAAACGCAATTCTTCCAATTCCTGTTCATTGTTATAGAATGGATAAAGATATAGCAAATCGAGCAATGCCTTTTCAGGTGTGGCAAACTGGATGATACGGTTGTCTGCCATTGGCTTTAACTCGTACCCGAACATCAGATTTTCTTTGATACTATGATAAGAATATTCTCCGATACCATTGTTAAAAAATGCCGTTTTAAGCGTGGTTACACTGGTTATTTGCACAATCATTTCGGGTATCATTCCATAGAACGCCAATGCTGTATGCAGGCTAATGTAAGAAGGGCGATAAATTTTGTTGGCAAAATACAATGGATAATCCGGCTTACGCTTATATTCGGAAAAGGTAAAATATCCCTGTCGTAACCGGATTAGATAACCTTTCTTAATCCATCGGGTAAGGACATTCCGGTCAAAGTCAGGTTGCCATGCATATACCTGATAAATATTGAAGTATGCCAAATCGAATAGTTGTTCCTTAAATTCCAGAAAGGTCATTTCTTATTTTTGTTTCTATTATGCTGCAAATATAGTGCATTTTGGAAACAAGAGCAAATGTCAAAATAAGTTTCTATATAGCACAAAATAGAGTTGATTTCATTATTCTCTATAAGATTAGTTCTATTTAATCATATGGATGTTTTCTCTAAAATTTTTCCCACTATAATCCAATTCTCGACAAAGCATTGCGAGAAATAAAACAAAACCCCGAAAATCAAAAATTTTCGGGGTTTTTCATTTTTCCCATTTTTGTGGTGCCACGTGGAATCGAACCACGGACACAAGGATTTTCAGTCCTTTGCTCTACCAACTGAGCTATGGCACCTTTCACGTTTCCTGGCTGCAAAGGTATACATTATTTTTGAACAGACAAATTTTTTGCGAAAAATTAGTTGTAACTATTTTAATGAGTTCCAACCTTGGGCTACTAACGGTATTTCCGTGCCGTCACGGGCTATCAGGCATGTTTCTTCTTCGGCTTCGCAAATGTGTCCGATGAGGTTGACGCCGTCTATAGATTCCATTTTTTCGTGCATTTTCAGCGGAATGGTAAACAGCAATTCATAATCTTCCCCGCCGTTCATAGTGGCAGTTGTCAGGTTCATGTTGAACTGTTCGGCCATGAGCGCCGTTTGATAGTCAATCGGAATGCGGTCTTCGTATATCCGGCAGCCGACGTTGCTTTGTGTGCAGATGTGCAGCAATTCCGATGAAAGTCCGTCGGAAATGTCGATCATTGAGGTAGGTAAAATACAGTTGTCTTCAAAAGCGCGGATAATATCTTTTCGGGCTTCCGGTTTCAATTGTCGTTCCAGGAGGTATTCTTTTCCTGCAAAATCGGGTGTGAAATTTTTTTCTCCTGCGAAAACGGCTTTTTCTCTTTCCAGCAATTGCAAACCCATGTAGGCGGCGCCCAAATCGCCGGAAACATAAATTAAATCGGTGTTTCGGGCTGTATTTCTGTAAACGGTACGGCTGTCTGGCGGCGCTTCGCCGATGCAGGTAATGCTGATGCAAAGTCCGGTTAATGAAGCGGATGTGTCGCCGCCAACCAAATCTACGCCGTAAATCTCGCAGGCAAGTTTCAATCCTTCGTAAAAATCTTCCAAATCTTCTACCGAAAACCGTTTGGAGACGCCCAGCGAAACGGTTATCTGTTTGGGTTGTCCGTTCATGGCATAAATATCCGAGAAATTTACGATTGCCGATTTGTAGCCCAAATGTTTGAGCGGAACATAAGTCAAATCGAAATGAATGCCTTCCAGCAACAGGTCGCTTGTTACAAGCGTTTCTCTATTGCCGTATTGCAATACGGCAGCATCGTCGCCAATGCCTTTGAGCGTACTGCTGTTTCCGGTTTTTATTTTTTCGGTTAAATGTTTGATCAGACCGAATTCGCCTAATGATGAAATTTCCATAATCAATTAAGAATTTATGTTACGTGTCAGGCAACCACTTTCTTCGCCGCCAATAATGTATTCCGCATTAAAGATATAATTGTCATCGGTCCCACGCCGCCGGGAACGGGAGTAATAAATGAACATTTGGGTGCAACTGTGTCAAATTCCACATCTCCTTTCAGCTTAAATCCCGATTTCGTTTCAGTGGACGGGACCCGCGTCGTGCCTACGTCTATCACGACAGCTCCGTCTTTCACCATTTCCGCTTTCAGAAATCCCGGAGCGCCCAGGGCGGCAATAATAATATCGGCGTTCAAACAATATTTGCGAATATCTTTGGTGTGGCTGTGGCAAACCGTAACGGTGCAATTGCCCGGAACGCTTTTTTGCATCAGCAGCGAAGCGACCGGCTTGCCGACAATATTGCTGCGTCCCAATACCACGCAGTGTTTGCCCGAAGTTTCAATCCCGTATCGTTTCAGCAACTCCACAATCCCTGCCGGCGTGGCGGAAACAAAGCAGGGCAAGCCGATTGCCATGCGTCCCATGTTGACCGGATGAAACCCGTCCACATCCTTTCTATAGTCGATTGTTTGGATTACTCTTTGTTCGGAAATATGTTTGGGGAGCGGAAGTTGCACAATGAATCCGTCGATATCGGGGTTGCCGTTCAGTTCTTTTACCTTATTTAATAGTGTTTCTTCGGCAACGTCGTCTTCATAGCGAATCAGGGTAGATTGAAAGCCTGTCTCGTCGCAAGTTTTCACTTTATTTGCCACGTATGTTTCGCTGCCGCCGTCGTGGCCAACTAAAATAGCCGCCAGATGCGGACGTTTTCCGCCGGCGGCTATGATTTGTTTTACTTCTTCTGCAATTTCCATCTTGATTTGTGCGGCAACTGCTTTTCCGTCTATTAATTTCATAATTATCTCCTTTTTTTCATAAAACCGCTTTTCTCCGGCATGCGAGCCTGTGTTACCGATTTTAACATTCTCCTGGCTTCTTCAAATTGTTTAAGCATTTTATTTATTTCGGCAATGTTCTTTCCACAGCCTTTGGCAATACGTATCTTGCGCGATCCGTTCAGTATTTCCGGGTTGGTTCGTTCCGCCGGAGTCATGGAATAAATGATAGTTTCAACGTCTTTGAGAATGTTTTCATTAAGATCCATATTTTTTATGGCTTTTCCGACGCCCGGAATCATTGACATCAGATCTTTTATGTTACCTGCCTTTTTCAAGTGAAGAATGTGCGTAAGGTAATCATTGAGATCGAACTTGTTTTTAGCGATTCTCTTTTGCATACGGACGGCTTCCTCGTTGTCATGCATCTCCTGTGCCAGTTCTACCAGCGAAACGACGTCACCCATGCCGAGAATCCTGTTTGCCATGCGGTCTGGATGAAACCGGTCGATTGAGTCCATCTTCTCTCCCGTACCGATAAATTTGATTGGCTTATTGACAACCGTGCGGATGGAAAGGGCAGCCCCGCCGCGGGTATCGCCGTCCATCTTGGTAAGAACCACGCCATGGAAATCCAGGCGGTCGTTAAACTCTTTGGCGGTATTGACCGCATCCTGACCGGTCATCGCGTCCACAACAAACAAAACCTCGTCGGGCGTTACGGCGGCTTTGATAGATGCAATTTCGTTCATCATCTGCTCGTCGATTGCCAGGCGTCCGGCGGTGTCGATAATCACCACGTCGGCGTTCGTCTGTCTGGCGTGTTTGATGGCATTTTGTGCGATTTGAACAGGATTTTTGTTTTCCGGTTCGGAATAAACGGGCACTCCGATTTGTTCGCCGATTACTTTCAATTGCTCGATAGCCGCAGGGCGGTAAATATCGTCCGCCACCAGCAAGGGATGTTTTTTCCTTTTCTCGTTCAACATTTTTGCCAGCTTTCCGGCAAAAGTAGTTTTACCGGAGCCTTGCAAACCGGACATTAAAATAACGGAAGGACTGTTTTTCAGGTTAATGTCAGCCGTCTCGCCACCCATCAAAACCGTCAATTCGTCGTGGACTATTTTCACAATCAACTGGCTCGGTCTTACTGTCGTAAGCACGTTTTGACCCAACGCCTTTTCCTTGACGGTATCGGTAAATGTTTTGGCGGTTTTGTAATTTACATCCGCATCCAGCAATGCCTTGCGTATATCTTTCAATGTTTCCGCCACATTGATTTCGGTGATTTGTCCTTCACCTTTCAATAATTTAAATGACCTCTCAAGTCTGTCGCTTAGATTTTCAAACATAAATTTTAGAATTGAATATGAAATATTGGGGGACAAAAGTACAATAAAAAATGGAGATTTTCAACTTAAAATTGCGTTTTGCCTGGTCGCAAGCGGATACCCGCCCTTCATTAAAAATTAATCCTGCGGGGGACACCCCCGCAACGCCCCCGTCCTACGCTACACCACGTCACCCGGAGGCGAAGCCGAAGCAATCCATGAATTGCAATGACGCAGTGGGGGAGCTGGATTGCCACGCCGCTATCGCAGCTCGCAATGACGAGGTGGGGTCGCAAAGCCGCA
>JAIRKG010000156.1 GCA_031260235.1 Dysgonamonadaceae bacterium
CAGACGAATTTGTTTCGCGAACTGCATCCCGGAGGAGGCCTGGTCTTCAGGAAAAATGTCAATTTGCGATTTGCGATAAAAGCCGATTTGATGTGGGGAAAGGTATCCGGCGACACAAAAAATACGGACAATGTGTTTCCCAACCATGCAAAATATTCGTTCAGCAGGGGTTTTTACGAATTGGGTGGACAGACGGAATTTAATTTTCTGCCATACAGCGATAAATTTGTCTACCGGAACACCAGCAGAATTGCTCCTTATATATTGTCGGGATTAGGTTTCGTAATGGCTGCAGAGAAACAGATTTTTTTTACTCCATATTTATCATTGGGAGTCGGCGTGAAATATAAAATGATGAACAGGATTAATTTGGGCGTGGAATACGCCATCAGGAAACTGTTTAGCGATTGTTTCGATTCTCCCGACAAGGCAGGTTTCAACCTGGATAATCCCTATCAAATCCGTAGCGGAACATTCAAAAATAACGATTGGTGCAATACATTGATGTTTTCCATAACATGGGATTTCGGTCCCAACGATAGAAAATGTACAAACGAATAAAATGTCATTAAAAGAAGAAATAGATTTGAAACAACTTCCGGTTCACATTGCCGTAATCATGGATGGAAACGGGCGATGGGCGCAGAAAAACGGTATGGAACGTTTTATGGGTCACAGGGAAGGCGTAGTTTCCGTTCGAAAAATAGTGGAAGCCGCCGGGGCATTGGGCATAAAGTATTTGACGGTTTATACATTCTCTACCGAAAACTGGCATCGTCCGCAGGAAGAAGTCAATGCACTGATGGCTTTAATGGTGACGGCCGTCCGGCGGGAAACGAAGGATTTGATGGCAAACAAGGTGCGTCTGCGCACAATCGGCGACATTGACCGCCTGCCGCTGCTCACCCGCAAAGAATTGGACATCAGCATCGAAGAAACGAAGAACAATACGGGTTTGAACCTGATCCTGGCATTAAGTTATTCTTCTAAATGGGAACTGACGGAAGCCGTCAAGAAAATCGCAGGAAAGGTAAAAGACGGCATTATGTCTGCCGAGCAAATTGACGAGCCAATGATTTCCAATCATCTGACAACCAAAGATATTCCGGACCCCGATTTGTTAATCAGAACGGGCGGCGAATTTCGTGTCAGCAACTACTTGCTTTGGCAATTAGCTTATGCAGAACTCTATTTTACGGATACCTTTTGGCCGGATTTCAGAGAAGAAAACCTGTATGCCGCTATCGTAGATTTCCAAAAGCGGGAAAGACGGTTCGGAAAAACCGGCGAACAAATACAATTAAAAAACAAATATGTATAAATTTTCTCTACTTATCTGCCTTCTGGCTATCACATTCCATTTTCTTTCAGCGCAAGACAGCATCCCGACCGACTCTTCTCCCGAGTTACCGGTGGTTTCTTATTCATTGAATAACAACAGAAAATACACAATTGCCGACATCAAAGTAACCGGCATGGAAGGCTTCGGTTATGACGATTATATCCTGATAGGTATTTCGGGATTGACCGTCGGGCAAAAACTCCCCGTTCCGGGAAACGAATTGACGGCAGCTGTTAAAGCATTCTGGAAACATGGTTTATTTTCCGACGCGACGATTTATGCGGAACGGATGACGACCGACAGCGTTTGGCTCAATATCGCATTAAAGCCCAACTCGGTTATTTCGACTATTAACTACAACGGCGTAAAGAAAAGTGAAAGGGAAGATTTGGAAGGCAAAATCGGCATGGCAAAAGGATCGCAGCTCACGCCCAATTTGATTAACCGCGCCCGCAAAAGAATCAAGGATTATTTCGACGAAAAAGGATTCAGCAATGCAGAAATCACCATTCACCAATATGACGACGTCGCCAATCAGGGAAAAATCATCCTTAATATCACCATTAACAAGAACGAGAAAACGAAAGTGAGGGAGATTATCATCACCGGAAACAACAGAGTGAACAAATTCGACCTCCGGATGGCGATGAAAAAAACTAACTCCGGCTTCAGCCTGAAGAAAGATGCATGGCTGAACATCAGGAAAATATTCTCTACCAAAAAATTCGTCAGGGAAGAATATGAGAACGATTTACAGAATATTATAGCAAAATATAATGAACAGGGATTCCGCGACGCGGAAATTATATCCGACAGCGTTGCAATGGTCGATGACAGGCATGTTTCCGTTTATATCAACGTGAAAGAGGGGGATAAATATTATATCCGCGACATTAAATGGGTGGGAAATACTCAATATCCGTCCAACAGGCTGGAATTGATACTGAACATGAAGCCGGGTGATGTATATAACCAAAAAAAACTGGGCGACCGGCTGCAATTCGACGAAGACGCCGTTTCCAATCTCTATTATAATAGCGGTTATATTTTCGCGCAGCTGAACCCTGTAGAAACGTATGTCGAAAACGATTCTGTGGATCTCGAAGTCCGTGTGATAGAAGGACGGCAGGCAACCATCAACAAAGTAATAATCAACGGGAACGACCGTATTTATGAGGACGTTATCCGCCGCGAATTATTGACCAAGCCGGGACAACTGTTCAGCAAAGAATTGCTCATGCAGTCGGCGCGGGAAATTGCACAATCCGGACATTTCGACCCTGAAAATATGGATATAAATCCTTTGCCCAATCCGGAAACAGGGACGGTGGATCTTCAATATGGCCTGACCCCGAAAGCCAACGACGAGATAGAATTTTCGGCAGGCTGGGGTCCGACCGGTCTTACTGGCCGCATGAGCTTCAAATTTCAGAATTTTTCTTTCAGAAACCTGATTTATCCAAGCACTTACAAGGGAATTATTCCGCAGGGCGACGGCCAGACATTGACGCTGAGCGGGCAAACAAACGGCAAGTATTACCAATCATACAGCATTTCGTTTATGGATCCGTGGTTTGGCAAGAAAAGACCAAACTCGCTTTCTTTGAGTGCATATTACATGATTACAACCGGCGTGGACGACCGCTATTACCAGCAACTGTACAACAATCCGTATTATTACAGTTCCTATGGAAGTTACGGCGGCTACAACGATTATGGCGGAATCGCCTACGACGAAAGCAAATCCATGAAAATAATCGGATTGTCTGCCGGTTATGGAAAACGGCTCTCATGGCCGGATTATCTGTTCAATTTTATGGCTGACGTTTCTTACCAGCGCTATATGCTAAGGAATTGGACTAACTATGGTTTCCCAATTACGAACGGCAATTCCAACAGCCTTTCAATGGGATTGACGCTCTCGCGCAGTTCAATCGACAATCCGCTTTACACGCGCAAAGGATCGCAATTTTCGGCGTCACTCAATCTAACGCCGCCTTACTCTTTAATCACGGGAAAAGTCGATGAAAACAAACTTTATGAATGGATAGAATTTCACAAGTGGAAATTCAAGAGCAAAATTTTTATCCCTTTGGCGAACCCCGAAACGGTGAAACGAACCCCTGTTTTGATGAGCCGCATCGAATATGGATTTATCGGCTCTTACGACAGCCGGAAACGCACGCCGTTTGAAACTTTTTACATGGGAGGCGACGGAATGACGGGCAACTCCTCGATGCTCGCCATAGAAACAATCGGGCTGCGCGGGTACGGCAACGGCTTGATTTCCACCACCGGACGCGGCTATGCCTACTCCCGCATCGCTATGGAACTCCGCTATCCCATTCTGCTTGAGCCGACCTCAACAATTTATGCGCTCGCTTTTGTCGAAGTGGGCAATGCATGGACGCACATCCGCTCTTTTAATCCTTTTGATTTGAAGCGGTCGGCGGGCGTCGGTGCTCGAATTTTCCTGCCGATGATTGGGCTAATGGGGATCGACTGGGGGTATGGGTTTGATGCTCCATATCCGGGTGCAGGGATTTCCGGCGGGCAGTTGCATTTTATTTTGGGGCAGGAGTTTTGAACTGTATTTGCTTGAGGAAAAAGATTTGATTCTTTCGGTACCTCAATTATAACTTATTTTCTGTTAATACTATTGAATGTTTTGAAAGGCGGTGGATGTGAATCCCCCGTCTTTTTTAATTTGTCCTCTCCCCCACCCCGTCATTGCGAGGGCAAAGCCCAAAGCAATCCGGAAAAACTTTATTTATTTTTTTCTGTCTAACTATACTTGGTCATGATGCATGACTCTGCGGGTAGGCATCGTGCTGCAAGAACGCATCTTAGAAAGAGAAACATTAAAAAAGTCGATGATGAACGACTTACATTCATCATCGACTAATCACATTGATATTAATTACAACCGGAATTTTTAATTTACCGGCATCATTTCCAGACTGCGTTTTACGAATTTACTCAAGGCTTCCCCTTTCAGCAAGCCATTTGCCAATAGTGCCAAATCGACTATTTGGCCAATGGCGTCTTTTGAATTTTCCTTGTCATCCACAACTCGTTTGACCAGCGGAGAATCCAAATTAACCGTCATATTGTAAGACAATGGCATATCTCCATAAAAATTCATTCCACCTTGCATTTCCGCCATTTCTTTCATGCGGCGCATAAATTCGTTTTGAGTAATGGTTATCGGATTTCCTTTTTCACCCAGATGCTCAAATCCAACGATAAAATCGGTTTTTTCAATTGGCGGTGTGGCTGATTTGAAGAGTTCGACGAGAGCGTTTCTTTCGTCGTCGGTTAATTTAACTTCCTTGCTGTCGCCTTTTTTAATTAAATTGTCGATTACATCGCTGTCCACGCGGACAAAACGCGAATCTTTAAGTTGCTGTTCCAATTTATTCACGAAATGTATGTCTAATTGTCCGTCCATCACCAGCACATCGTAGGCTTTGTCTTTGGCTTCGGCAATATAGGCGTATTGTTCGTCTTTATTGGTTGTGTACAAGTAAATCAGATTTTTGTCTTTGTCGGTTTGATTGGCTTCTATCAGCGTTTTATATTCGTCCAGTGTGTAGAATTTATTTTCTACATCTTTAATTAATACGAACTTGGATGCTTTTTCATAGAATTTTTCGTCGCTGATGATACCATATTCGACGAAAATCTTCAAACTATCCCATTTTTCTTCAAACTGGGGACGGTCGTTTTTGAAAATTTCTTCCAAACGATCTGCCACTTTTTTTGTGATATAAGTGGAGATTTTCTTTACATTGCCGTCGCTTTGCAAATAAGAACGGGAAACATTCAGCGGAATATCGGGCGAATCCATCACGCCATGCAACAAGGTAAGAAATTCGGGTACGATTCCTTCCACCGAATCGGTTACATATACTTGATTGCTATACAGCTGTATTTTGTTTTTTTGCAAATCAATACCGTTTCTCACTTTCGGGAAATAAAGGATTCCCGTCAGATTGAAAGGATAATCAACGTTCAGGTGAATCCAAAACAAAGGATCGTCACTGAACGGATAAAGATCCTTGTAGAACTTGATATAATCGTCGTTGGTCATATCGGCAGGTTTGCGTGTCCAGGCAGGATTGGTATCGTTGATAATATTGTCTTCGTCCGTTTCGACCGATTTGCCGTCTTTCCATTCGGTTTTCTTGCCGAAAGCAACAGAAACGGGGAGAAAACGGCAATATTTTTTCAACAAAGATTCGATTTTATATTTTTCGAGAAATTCTTTGTTTTCGTCGTCAATATGAAGAATAATATCGGTTCCACGGTCTGCCTTTTCCACTTCGAACATGGTGTATTCGGGCGAACCGTCACATTCCCATTTCATGGCGGGTGCGTCGTCTTTCCATGATTTGGTGATAATTTCCACTTTTTTTGATGCCATGAAAGCCGAATAAAAGCCCAAGCCAAAATGACCGATAATCGCATTTGCATCTTTCTTGTACTTGTCCAGAAAATCGTTAGCGCTCGAAAAAGCGATTTGGTTGATGTACTTTTCGATTTCTTCAGAAGTCATCCCGACACCGCGGTCGGAAATTGTCAACGTCTTTTTCTTGTCGTCCACGCTAACGCGAACCGTCAAATCGCCTAAATCGCCTTTAAATTCCCCGACAGACGCCAGGGTTTTCAGTTTTTGCGAAGCATCTACTGCATTGGAAACCAACTCGCGAACGAAAATTTCGTGGTCGCTGTACAGAAACTTCTTGATGATCGGGAAAATATTCTCTGTCGTAACGCCAATATGGCCTGTTTGTGTTTGTGTATCCATAATTCGTGTTTAGTTTTATATTTTGTGAAACGAACTATCAAAAAAAATGCCAACCGGTTGGGGCTGACATTTTGACATAATTGGTTTTTA
>JAIRKG010000158.1 GCA_031260235.1 Dysgonamonadaceae bacterium
CTGGATTGCTTCGCTTCGCTCGTAATGACGGGTACGGTTCTGTTTGCTGGATTGCTGTAATAATTCGTAATTATGCGTTATCTTTGCTCCTCAAATGATGTTTCCACACATAAAAAATCAATTGCAGGACTATTATCCCGAATCCGAAATCAAATCGTTTTACTATTTGATGATGCAAGCGGTTTGCCGTTTGGACAAACAAGCTATTTTGCTCGGCAAGGACGCGCAAATATCTATGAGCGATAAACAGCGGATAGAAAAGATAATTGAAGATTTGAAAAAATTCCGTCCGATACAGTATATTTTGGGCGAAACGGAGTTTTGCGGACTGAAATTCATGGTTAATGAACATGTTTTGATTCCTCGTCCGGAGACAGAGGAATTGGTTGAACAAACAGTAAAGTGGTACACGGGAAACGGGAAACAGCGCAGGGTGTTGGATATTGGGACGGGATCGGGTTGTATTGCCGTTGCTTTGGCTAAGTTTTTACCTGAAGCGACGGTGTATGCTTTGGATATTTCGGAAAAGGCGCTGGAAGTTGCGGCGGCAAATGCGCGAAACAACGGGGTGGACGTGCAATTTTTCCGGCATGATATTTTTGAGGATTTGCAGGGATGGTGGGACATTATTGTCAGTAATCCACCTTATATAACGTCATCTGAAAAAGAAGCAATGTCGAAAAATGTGTTGGATTATGAGCCACGTCAAGCGCTTTTTGTTCCCCAGGAAAAGCCGTTGATTTTCTACGAACGGATTGCCGACGTTGCCTTGAATTGTCTGAAAGAGAATGGAAAACTTTATTTTGAAACGAGCGCAGTTCATGGAAAAGCGACAGCGGAGATGTTGAGGAAAAAAAGATTCAAAGATGTTCAACTTTTTCAAGATATTTCAGGAAAAGACAGAATCTTAGTTAGTTACAAGCCATGATAAATTTTGAAACGGCATTGAAAAGATTAGCCGATTATTGCAGTCGCACAGAGCGGTGCATTTCCGACATTCGTCGAAAGCTGGAAGCATGGGAAATAGCAAAAAGCGATCAAGACACGATTATCCGTCGGCTTCAACAGGAGAAGTTTTTGGACGAGAGCCGTTATTGCCGTGCTTTTGTCAATGACAAATCGAAATACGCCTGTTGGGGAGCACACAAAATCAAATATGCGTTGAGAAAAAAGCAAATTCCCGACGAATTGATTCGGGAATCGCTGGCAAACCTTGACCCTGCGGAAAACAGGGAATACCTTCGCCGGTTAATAGAACAGAAACGGAAGACCGTAAAAGGTAAAAACGCATTTGAGATTCGGCAAAAATTGCTTCGATTTGCGGTGGGACGGGGATTTGATTTGGAGGAAGTGGAGCGAGTGTTGTCGGCATAAAATCAATGTCATTTAGCAATTATTTTTTGAATGCTCTGTCCATCGCCCGCTTGTCGTCCCGCTCCCGTAAACTCTGCCGTTTGTCGTAAGATTTTTTGCCTTTGGCGACGGTGAGAACTATCTTTGCCAATCCTTTTTCGTTGATAAACAGCCTAATGGGTATCACGGTGAAACCGGTATCTTTGGAGAGCCTTTCGATTTTGTTCAATTCTTTGCGTTTCAGCAGCAATTTACGGTCGCGGCGAACGGAATGGTTGTTATAGGTACCGTAAAAATATTCGGTGATATTCATGTTTTTCACCCATAATTCCTTTTTGATAACGGTGCAATAAGTATCTACCAAGCTTGCTTTGCCGAGCCGCAGAGATTTAATTTCCGTTCCAGTCAAAACAATTCCGGCAGTAAAAGTTTCGATGAATTCGTAATCAAAAGAAGCCTTTTTATTTTTGATAACGATGTTGTTTTGTTGAGCCATATTGATTGTTTATCGCAATCCCGGCATGATCAGAGTCATGATTATTCGAACAACGACCGGAGATATTATGAAAATAGCACTTGCAAAGATAGTAAATTTGGTTAAATAAGTTTCTTTTACTGCCATATAAGACCGAGAGCCGTTCCAAACGATGTATGCCGTGTATAAAATGAAAATTTGGGTATAAAACAAGGATTGGATTAAAGCATCAAGGCAGGCAACCGCATAAATTACAGCAGAAGCATATCCGGTGAAACGTTCAAATTTTTGTATTCCACCCGTTAATCCGAAATATTTGCCAGATAAACGGAACAATCCGTTCGCCGCCAGGTAAAAACCACCGAAATAAGCAATTGTTTCTTTTATCACAATTTTCAGGGCGGATTGAAATTGAAAATCTTTCGCTTGGATCATAATGCCTGTAAACGATAGAAGAGCTATCATTCCGATTATCGGATATAAATAGCTCCTGTAAAAATTCCCGTTGTCCGGTTCGTGCTTTTCGGCTAATGTTTTCCAAGTTTTTGCAGGAGAAACAACCAGGCCGGAGAGTAGCAAATACAATTGTTTCAGCATTTATTCTCTGCTTATGGTGATATATATCGGTTGAGCAGTCGCAGATTCGTAAACCGGCAACCCATTAATTGTTATTTTTATATGGATATGAAATTAGTAATGGTTATCGGCATTCGATTCGGGTCTTGTTATGGACACATTACGGCACCGGATATTTTCGTTTTCAGCGCTGCAAAAGTAGGAATTTTTGCGCCATAATCAAAAAGTATCGAAGAATTATCGTACATTTGCCGCCATAATTAAAGGATATTCTATGGAAGAGTCGAAAATTTTTCATATAGATGTTCAAGAAATAATTGGTACGAAATCTCCTAAAATGGCAAGGAAGATTCCGAACTTTTTAATTAAAGGTTTGGCAAAACTTATTAATCAGGAAGGTGTCAACGAGTTCCTGAGGTATAACGGTGACGCTCATGGCGTGGATTTTATGAATAATGCGGTGGAATATTTTGATATTAATCTGCCGGTAAGCGGAAAAAATAACCTTCCTAACGCCGAAACAAAATGTATTTTTGCATCCAATCATCCTCTGGGCGGGATGGACGGAATTTGTCTTTCGTCCTTTCTGGGAAATCATTACGGGGGAAAAATCAAATATTTGGTCAATGATATTCTTTATTTTTTGAAACCGCTTCAAACGATTTTTGTTCCGATTAACAAACACGGCGCACAGAGCCGCGAGGTTACCCGTATTTTAAAGGATGTTCTGGCTTCGGACGACCAGATAATTACTTTTCCGGCGGGCTTGTGTTCACGTAAAAACAGACGTGGCATTTATGACCTTGAATGGAAAAAGATGTTTATCGTGAAAGCGGTAGAATATAAGCGGGACGTCGTTCCTGTTTATTTTGAAGGACGAAATTCCAATTTGTTTTATAACTTGGCAAATGTCCGAAAAAAATTAGGCATCAGGCTCAATGTAGAAATGTTGCTTTTGTCCCGCGAATTGTTTAAGGCAAAAGGTTCTACCTTTACGATACACTTCGGAAAACCCATTCCGTGGCAAACGTTCGATTCGTCAAAAAGTCCGCAACAATGGGCGGACTGGGTTAAACAGATTGTTTATAATATTAAAAATTGAATTATGGAAGATGTTATTCCCTGTATAGACAAAGAGATCCTTAAATCCGAATTAACATCGGATAAATTGTTCCGCAAAACGAATAAATCGGGAAACGAAATTTATTTGTTTACGGCTCATACAGCTCCGAATTTAATGCTTGAAGTAGGCCGTTTGCGCGAACTCGCTTTCCGTTATTACGGCGGCGGAACAGGAAAAGCAACGGATATCGACGAGTTTGATACGATGGAAGTTCCCTACCGGCAACTGATTGTGTGGAACCCTTCGGCAGAAGAGATTTTAGGTGGCTACCGCTTCCGGTGGGGCAACGAACTGACTTTCGACGCAAACGGACAGCCGGACAATATTGCAACAGCCGAATTTTTCCATTTTTCCCCACGATTTATCGAACAATATGTTCCAAATATGGTAGAATTGGGGCGTTCTTTTGTCTCGCTGGATTATCAATCATCCAAATACGGCTACAAAGGGCTGTTTGCGATGGACAATTTGTGGGACGGATTGGGAGCGTTGTCGGTGATTGATAGCAATATCCGCTATTTTTTCGGAAAGATGACGATGTACAATACTTACGATCTCAAAGCACGGGATATGATTTTATATTTCCTTGATAAATATTTCAAAGACCCTGATTTGCTGGTAACTCCGGTTCGTCCTCTGGAAACCCAAACGGATCATGCACAAATGAAAGCCCTGTTCAACGCCAAAGTCTACAAGGAAGATTATAAAATACTGAATACCGAAGTACGCAAACGTAATTTCAATATTCCGCCGCTGGTGAGCGCCTACATGAATCTTTCACCAAGTATGCGCGTTTTCGGAACGGCCGTCAACGAGGATTTCGGCAGTGTGGAGGAAACGGGCATACTCATTGATATCCACGATATATTTGAAGATAAAAAGAAGCGGCATATCGAGTCGTTTCTGAATGAAAAACCGTCGAAGTCGCTTTTGAAAAGGTTGAAGAAACTGATTAGCCAAAAGTTTTTGCGGTAAAATCCAAATACGCTCCCCTACCCTTTTAATTCTAATTATTCACCAACCATTTCTTCGCGTCCTCAATCGAAATCCCTTTCCGGCGGGCATAGTCCGCGAGCTGTTCAGGATCAATTTTTCCCACCATAAAATATTCAGATTGGGGATTGGAGATAAAGATTCCCGAAGTCGTCGCCGGCGGATTCATTGCTCCGTTGGGTGTGAGTTTCACGCCTATTTGCTTCATGTCGAGCAGAGAATCAATTACGAAGTTCAGGGAAATATCGGGATGCACGGGATAGCCTACGGCGGGGCGGACGCCGGGAACGGAAACGTGCAGCAGTTCTTCCGGCGCATAGTTTTCGTTGGGATTGTAGCCCCACCAAGTTTTCCGGACTTGTTCGTGCAGGTATTCAGTGGCGGCTTCTGCCAGCCGGTCGCGGAGAATCTGTTTGATCATATCCGTATAAGCGTCCGGTTCGCGACGATGGATGCCGCCGCAACCGCACGCCGTTTCCGTTTCGTTTGAACCGGCGGTTGCTACAAAAAAGCCGATGTAATCGCCGTCGGGATGAAAGAAATCTGCCAGAGATTTGTAGCGGTCGTCCTCCCGTTTTTCCTGCTGGCGGAGAAACGGAATGCTTATTCCTTCGACATAAATTGTATCCGCGTCGCGCGTTACGGGATAGAATCCGATGATTGCACGGACAAATCCTGCATCATGTTCCGTCCAGTCCTGCAGAATTTTTCGTGTATCGCCTATCAGGCGGACGGCTTCTTTCTCTCTCGGGTTTTCGGGTTTAACGGAGCGATGCATATATTTTCCGTATTTCGCTGGAAGTTTCCATGCAACCATATACGCAGCCCAGTTAATATAAGGAATAATATCCCGAAGGGGAAACGGCGGAAAAACCTTCGTCCCCGTGAACAAGGGCTTAAACGGCTGATATTTCGACCGGTCGATATGGAAGGGATGCTTCCGCGCATAATCCAAAGAAACCAATTCTTTGGTGACTGTCTGGCTGCGCAAAGTTTCGTATTTGCTTTTCAGTTCCCTGATATATTTGCTTTGGGTCTGCGGATTCAGCAATTGATTCACGGCAGGCACGGCAAGGGATGCGTCGGGAACATGCACCACAGCGCCGCGATAATTCGGGTCGATCTTCAGCGCCGTATGCAACTGGGAAGTCGTTGCTCCGCCAATCATCAGCGGAATGGAAAATCCCGCCTTTTCCATTTCGGACGCAACTACGCTCATCTCTTGCAGGCTGGGCGTAATCAGCCCGCTCAATGCAACCATATCCACCTTGTGTTTCCGTGCATTCTGAATGATCACTTCGGGCGGAACCATCACGCCAAGATCAATAATATCATAATTATTACAGGCCAAAACGACTGCTGTAATGTTTTTACCGATGTCGTGCACATCGCCCTTGACGGTGGCAATCAATATCTTGCCCGCCTTTTGAACATCCTCGCTGTGGCCGGATTCGATAGCAGGCTGTATAATTGATACTGCCTTTTTCATGGTGCGGGCGGTCTTCACCACTTGCGGGAGAAACATTTTCCCGGCGCCGAACAGATTTCCGACCATATTCATGCCTTCCATCAGGGGACCGTCGATAATTTCTATCGGTTTGGCATAAGTCAGTAAGGCTTCCGCTAAATCGTGTTCCAAAAAGTCTTCGATTCCTTTTACCAAAGCGTGTTGTAACCTTTCGGAAAGCGGAAGCGCACGCCATGATTCCTGCTTCTCTTCTTTTTCTTCTTTATTTATACTGTTTCGCTGCGCATAATCGGTCAGCCGCTCAGCAGCGTCGGGGTGGCGATTGAAAATAACGTCTTCAATCAACGTCAATAATTCCGGCTCAATATCTTCATATAATATGGACGACGACGGGTTTACAATCCCCATATCCATTCCCTTGCCGATGCAATGATAGAGGAAAACGGCGTGCATGGCTTCCCGCAGGCGGTCGTTGCCGCGAAAAGAAAAGGAAAGGTTGCTGACGCCACCGCTCACTTTGGCGCCGGGCAGGTTGTTTTTAATCCATTCGACGGCGCGGATAAAATTGAGTGCATAATCGGCATGTTCCTCTATGCCGGTAGCAACCGCCAAAACGTTGGGGTCGAAAATAATATCATACGGAGGAAATCCTGCCTGCTCGGTCAGCAGGCGGTATTCGCGGGCTACAATTTCAATCTTCCGCTCGAAAGTATCCGCCTGCCCCTTTTCGTCGAAAGCCATTGCGATTGCGGCTGCGCCGTATGAACGGATGCGGCGGGCTTTTCCCAGAAAATCGGCCTCCCCGTTTTTGAGGCTGATTGAATTGACTATTGATTTTCCCTGCACACACTTTAATCCTGCTTCAATCACATCCCAATTGGAACTGTCGATCATTACCGGGACGCGGGTAATATCGGGGTCGGACGACATCATGTTGAGAACGGTTGTCATTTCCGCGACACCGTCCAATAAACCGTCGTCCAGATTAACGTCCAGAATCTGCGCCCCGTCTTCCACCTGTTTGCGGGCAATGCCGAGCGCTGCTTCATAGTTTTTTTCTTTCACCAAACGAAGAAACTTGCGGGAACCGGCAACGTTGCAACGCTCGCCGATTAGTGTAAAAGGCGCGAGGCGGCTGGCGAAAGAAAGTGGTTCCAGTCCCGATAAAACCAAATCATCCGGTTGTACAGCCGGCTGATGCGGCTTGACATTCCTGACAAACACAGCATACTGGGCAATATGTGCGGGCGATGTTCCACAGCATCCGCCAACGATATTAACCAAACCTTCGTCGACGTATTCTTTTATTTGCGTCGCCATCTTTTCGGGCGTTTCATCATACAAGCCCAAACTGTTCGGCAAACCGGCATTCGGGTGAGCGCTGATATAATAAGGAGCCACGCGGGCTAATTCTTTCAGGAAAGGTTTCATGTCGGCTGCGCCGAATGAGCAGTTCAAGCCTACGCTAATCGGCCGTGCGTGAGCGATAGAGGCTAATGCAGCTTCGAGCGTCTGTCCCGACAATATCCGGCCGCTTTTCCCGACAATGGTGAACGAAACCATGATTGGAATTGTCTTCTCCGATTCGGCGATGGACTGTTCGGCAGCCATCAAAGCCGCTTTCAGGTTCAGCGAATCGAAAACCGTTTCAATCAAAAGAGCGTCCACGCCGCCTTCAATCAGCACGTCGATTTGTTCCTTGTATGCTGTCCGCAACTCATCGAAAGAGATATTGCGGAGAGCGGGATTTGAAATATCGGGCGAAATGGAAGCCGTTTTGTTGGTAGGTCCTATTGAACCGGCTACGAAGCGGGGTTTATCCGGGCCTTTCGCCGTATATTCGTCTGCCGCCTCGCGAGCAAGGCGAACGGCTGCCAAGTTCAGTTCGCGGATATATTCCGTCATCCCGTAATCAACCATTGAGATTCGGTTTGCATTGAACGTATTGGATTCTATAATGTCGGCGCCGGCATCCAGATATTGAGCATGAATAGTTTTGATTATAGCCGGTTGCGTGACGCTCAGCAAATCGTTGTTGCCTTTTTGCGGCAGTTGGAAATCGGCGAATCGCGTTCCGCGGTAGTCTTCTTCGGCGAGGTTGTATTGCTGGATCATGGTTCCCATTGCGCCGTCGAGGATTAGGATTCGGGATTTTAGGAGGGTTGTTATTGTCATAAATTAAGTATGCAAAATTAAATCTAAACATTTGGCAGTACAAAATTACATGAAATTTTCTAACTATCCCTCAAATTAGGGAAACAAAAACGGATACAGGATAACCCTAATTAAAAAAGGGACAACAATATTTAAAATAGGGAGGACAACATTTTAAATAGGGACAATCTTTTCTAAAATGAAAAAATGAAATTTGATTTATGTAACAAATATTCGTTACCTTTGCACAAAATTTTAATAAAACATGAAAACAGTTTTAAGCGGCATCCGCCCGACCGGAAATTTACATTTGGGAAATTATTACGGCGCAATGGTTAACTTTCTGAAAATGCAAGAAGAATGTAACAGTTTTTTCTTTATTGCCGATCTTCACTCGCTCACCACGCATCCCGAGCCAAGCACGTTGCACGAGAATGTCCGAAACATTCTCTCCGCCTATCTTGCATGTGGATTAGACCCCGCGAAAGCCACTATTTATGTGCAAAGCGACGTTCCGGAAGTCGTACAGTTATATCTTTTACTGAATATGCTTGCGCCGATTGGCGAACTGCATAAAACGGTATCTTTCAAGGATAAAGCTCGGCAACATCCCGATAACGTAAATGCAGGATTGTTTACTTATCCTGTTTTAATGGCTGCCGACATTTTATCTTTTAATGCCGATTATGTACCGGTCGGAAAGGATCAGGAACAACATTTGGAAATAACGCGGAATTATGCTAAACGCTTCAATCACAGATATTCTGTCGAATATTTTAAGCAGCCGACCGCATATGTATTTGGACAGGAACTGATCAAAATTCCGGGTTTGGACGGCAGCGGCAAAATGGGCAAATCGGAAGGCAATGCCATTTACCTGACCGACGATCCGAAAACAATTGAAAAGAAAGTGAAAAGCGCACTGACGGATAACGGCCCCGAAGGTCCGAACATGCCCAAACCCGATTATATCGAAAATTTATTTACTATCCTAAAAGTGGTTTCCGCCCCGGAAACGGTCGCTCATTACGAAAATCTTTGGAATACAGGTGAAAATAAATGGTATGGCAGTTTGAAAAAACAACTTGCCGAAGATATTATTAAGGTAACGACTCCTATTCGCGAACGCATCAACGAAATTAAAAACGACGCGCCTTATTTGCACAAAGTAACGGCGGAAGGCGCGGAAAAGGCACGAGAAAGCGCTTCAAAAACGTTGCGGGAAGTTCGTGAAATCATGGGATTCAAGTCGTTTTGAAAATACAAAAACAGGATAATTTAAATTTTACGGAAATAATCCAAAACTTCGTCAATTTCCAGTAGACTCGCTGTTTGGTTGATTTCAATGCGTCCGACCGATTTCAACAGCGTAAAATTGATTAAGCCCGATTCATTCTTTTTATCATGCTGCATCAACTCATAAATCCGTTGATATTGTGAACAGCCAAAAGCAAAAACACCGTAGTTTTCTTTGACAAAACGGATAATCTGCATTAAAATACTTTTGTCAAACCCAAGTTTTACGAAAGACAGATACAACTCGCAAACCATTCCCCAAGCCACCGCATAGCCATGCAAAACAGGGTGTTTCAATTCATACGAAAGGCTTTCAAAAGCATGTCCGAAAGTATGTCCAAGATTCAACGCCTTGCGAATACCCTGCTCGGTTGGATCTTCCTCCACAATCTGTTCCTTCACCAATACCGATGCAAACAACAAATCATTCAATTGTTGATAATCAATGACATCCCAATCAAAACGTAATATTTTGTCCAACGACGCAGGAGAATCTAACAAAGCATGTTTCATCATCTCGGCATAACCGGAAAGCAAATTGGGCATATCCAGTGTTTTGAAAAAAACGGAATCAATCAACACTGCGATTGCAGGGGAAAAAGCGCCGATTTCATTTTTCAATCCATTGAAATTAACGCCCGTTTTTCCGCCGACAGCCGCATCCACTGCACCCAAAAGTGTCGTAGGGATATTGACAAATCGGATTCCCCGCTTAAAAGCCGCGGCAGCAAACCCGCCCAAATCAGTCAACATGCCTCCACCCAAATTAATAAGCAAAGATTTACGATTAGCGCCGTTTTTAGAGAGAAATTCCCAAACGGCAGATAGCGATGCAACATTCTTGTTTTCGTCGCCCGCAGAGATAATAATTTTTTTTGCAGACGCTATTTCCGGAATTGCCTGAACAAGTGGGAAACAATATTTTTGCGTATTTTCGTCCGTCAACACAAACAAACCGTCATAATTTAACGAATGCAACAAACGGTTTAAATCATCGGTAATATCGCCGGAACGGATAATTTTTTGACTCATTTTTTGGATTTTATTTCGCAAAAGTAATACAAAAAACTTCAAATCTTTGTCAGTCCCAAAAGTTTTTTTACCTTTGCGCTGTCTAATCGAAAAGCCCAGATGGCGGAATTGGTAGACGCGCTGGTCTCAAACACCAGTGATAGCGATATCGTGCCGGTTCGATCCCGGCCTCGGGTACGGTGCAAAGCACCCATAATCTACACTTTAGGTTATGGGCGTTTTTGCTTTTATGGCTTTTGGGGGCAGCTTTTTGGCAAGCTGGTAAAGCGTCGCTACGCCCCACCCTATGCCTGCGCCGAGCAGCCCGCCGCAAATAATGTCGAGCGGGTAGTGAACGCCTAAGTAGATGCGCGTGTACGATACAAAAAGCGCAAATATCAGCATGAACACCGTAAAGTACGTTCGGCGCATGACCAGCAGCGAGTAGACAGCAATGGCAAACATGTTTGCCGCGTGCGATGACAGGAACCCGTAGCGTCCGCCGCGGTACTCGCGCACTACGTGCACCATATCACCCAGCGCGTGCGTGGGGCGTAGGCGGGCAAAAAGCGGCTTGAAAACGCCGCTCGAAATTCTGTCGGCGAGCAGCACGCATAGCGCCAAGCCCAGCGCCATAAGCAAAAAGCGTCGCCAGCCCAGCTTTCTGTACATCCAAAGCAGCATGAGCAAGTAGAGCGGAATCCACGTGCGGGTGGCGCTCGCATACCACATGAGCGTATCAAAGAAATCGGTATGCAGGCTATTCAGAAGTAAAAACAAATCGGTATCCCAATCAGGGAATGCCATACAATCTAACAGCTCATAGCTCATAGCTCATTCATTCATTCATTCAGCGTTTTCCAAAGCAAGTCTTTCAGCTCGGTCAGCCCAGCCTGCGTTATTGACGAAAAAAACAGGTGGGGCACATCTTTTGGGAGCGTTTTTTTGATGGCTCGCGTAAGCTCATCGTCCAGCATGTCGCATTTTGAAATAGCCAGCGCACGCTTTTTGTCCAGCATTTCGGGGTTGTACCGCTGCAACTCGCGAAGCAGCATGCGGTACTCAGCCTTGATGTCGGGGCTATCGGATGGCACCAAAAACAGCAAAACCGAGTTCCGCTCAGCATGCCGCAAAAACCGCAACCCTAACCCCTTACCATCGCTTGCGCCTTCTACTATTCCCGGAATGTCAGCCATCACAAACGATTTGTAGTCGCGGTATTTTACCATGCCCAGGTTAGGCTCAAGGGTGGTAAACGGGTAATCGGCAATTTTTGGCTTGGCGGCGCTCACCACCGACAGCAGGGTCGATTTGCCGGCGTTAGGCAAGCCCACCAAGCCGACATCGGCGAGGAGCTTGAGCTCAAGCACAAACCAGCCCTCCCTGCAAGGCTCGCCCGGCTGCGCGTAGCGCGGGGTTTGGTTGGTAGCGCTTTTGAAAAAAGCGTTGCCCATGCCCCCACGCCCACCTTTTACCAGCATTTTTTCTTCACCGTCTGCCGTAACCTCAAAGAGCATTTCGCCGGTTTGGGCGTCGCGGGCTATCGTGCCCAGCGGAACGTCCAGAACAATGTCTTTGCCGCTGGCGCCGGCGCTGAGCGCCGAGCCGCCTTTTTCGCCGTCTTCGGCGTGAATGTGCTTGCGAAATTTCAGGTGGAGAAGCGTCCAGCGCTGCTTATTGCCGCGCAGGACAATGTGGCCGCCACGCCCACCGTTACCGCCGTCGGGGCCGCCTTTGTCCACAAACTTTTCGCGGTGCAGGTGC
This sequence comes from Dysgonamonadaceae bacterium, assembly GCA_031260235.1. Lineage (GTDB taxonomy): Bacteria > Bacteroidota > Bacteroidia > Bacteroidales > Azobacteroidaceae > Azobacteroides. The sequence continues at coordinate 12,214 of JAIRKG010000158.1, forward strand.
ATAGCCCCCGCGCCGCCGCTGCCAGAGCGGCAGTATACCTTTACGTAATCAACAAAATTTGAGGTGGACACAGGGCAATAATTCAGCAATTCAACTATTCAACGTCTAACCATTAAATTGTAAGCTTACTGGCAAATGTTGTGGTCTTGACGTGCAAAGATAGCGTTTTTCCATGTATTATAAAAATCTGTGCTTATCTTCCAGGGTCGACGCATTTAAATTTTGAGGAGTTCCAAAAGGAAATTTTTGTCCCAAGCAGCTTTCAGGCGTTTGGATCGTAGGGATTCTGTGCCAGCATTTTTTTTGAGCAGGTTTAGGG
>JAIRKG010000072.1 GCA_031260235.1 Dysgonamonadaceae bacterium
TATGCTTTTTTGCGGCTCTGTCCGTCTATCGTGTTTTCGCTGTATAGAAACCAGTCGAGGAATTTCATTGCCCTGTTATTGGGAAAATGTTTGGCAAGAGCGATAATGCCGTCGCTGTCCATTACATCGGTTAAACGTTTTTTGCTGTCGGGAGCCGTTAATTTCAGTTTGTGAGTGGCGTTCACAAACTGAATATTTTCTTTCAACCCGTGAGTGGAGCTCACAGGTTGATTTTGTTCTTTCAGGAGTTTGCGTTTTAACCAGCGCCAATAATTTCCTGCCTTTACGTAATTGTCCTCTTCGTTGAGGATACCTACAATATCCACCACTGAAAACCACCATTTGTTATTTCCTTCGTCCCAAACAGCACGGACTTCACGGTTGTTAAAAAAACGAATTGAAATTTTACTCATAGATTTATGTGTGCAGAGACGGTTATTTACCGCTAAAGTTTACTTTGTCGAATAAAACGCATGGAATCCGCCAGTTGGAGGTTGTGCGCGGATCATTCCCGATTTCAATCACTTCCTGCCAAAGCGTCAGCAGGTTGCCGGTGATGTTCATTTCATTTATAGGTTTAACGACTTTCCCTTTTTCAACCAAAAATCCTTCGACGCCAAACGAAAAATCACCGGTTGTGCTGTTGCTGTTGCCGCCGTTAAATCCTGTAATCCAAATCCCTTTGTCGACAGAAGCAAGTATTTGGTCGAAATTGCGGTCGCCAAGTTTCAGCGTTACGACGGACGGCGATTGTATGGTCGGCTCCATATTCAATTTCCCGCTGTAATACGTATCAAGAAAATACATGTTCAGGACGCCGTTTTCGACAATATTCGCTTTGCGGGTAGCTACGCCTTCGTCGTCAAACCAGCGTGCACCGCGGGCGTTTTTGATATGCGGATCATCGACAATCGTGATTTTATCGGAGATAATCGGTTGCCCCAGTTTGTCAATGAGGAAAGATGATTTTTGCTGAATATTGCTTCCATATATGGCGGAAATCACAGGAGACAGCAAACGGTTGACGGATAAATTATCCACAATCATCGGGTAAACGCCGCTTGCGATCTTTTCCTGCCCAAGTTTCCGCAAAGTCCTTTCATAAGCGGTTTTGCCGATGCCCTGCTTTTGCAGATTATCCCAATAGACGGCGGAATCATACCAATAGGATTCGGGACGTGCATCGCCGGCGCATTTCATGGAAACTCCCGCTGCAAGACTGAACCAAGTTGTTTCGGCTTCTCCCTCAAAGCCGGTTGACGCAATGATGCAGTAGTTTGCCGTTCCGTCGGAATAGTCGGCCGAAACGGAAACCAAGCGTTCGTCGGTTTTGTAAACCTCGTTTACATTGTTTTTGATTAAAGCCAACTTCTCGTCTACCGAAATGTCGTCTATACCTTGGTCATACAAGTCCAGACCTTTTCCGTCGCCTTTGTACAGGCGGCTCGGTTCGGGGAGTTTACGAAATTCGTCTTTGGCGAGGAAACGTGTCGCTTCAATCCCGTTAGCAATGAACTTTTCCAATTCTTTTTTATCCATCCGGTTGGTTGAACAGGAAGAATATTTTCCGTCTACGTAGATATGGATGATTAAACCGTTTCCCGACGACTGTTCCAGTTTATCCAGCTGCGCATCCCTGTATTCAAAGGAACTTTCGGTCTCTGCATATATTTTTACGCTTGCATCGGAACAGCCTTTGTCCAACGCATATTTCAATGCCCATTCGGCTAATTCTTTATGTGTTTGTGAAATCATAATTAAACGCCTCCTACTGTTAACTGTTTTACTAATACCGTCGGTAGGCCTTGCGAAACGGGACATCCCTGTCCGTTTTTTCCACAAGTCCACGAACCTTGATCTATCTTTAAATTATTGCCGACCATCGTAATATCCGCCAGGGCTTTCGGCCCGTTTCCAATGATATTGATATCCTTTACAGGTCTGGTTAATTTGCCGTTTTCAATCAGATAGCCGGTTTTGACAAAGAAAGTGAAGTCGCCGGCGCCGATTTGTACTTGTCCGTTTGTGAAGGTATCCACGAAGATACCGTTTTTGACGGCTGCGATAATTTCATCTTGCGTGCAGGCGCCGTTTTCCATATATGTGCTGCGCATACGGGGAATCGGGACGTAACGGAAAGACTGGCGACGACCGTTTCCGGTAGGCTCAACTCCATAGTGTTTCGCGCTGATGCGGTCATGTATGTAAGAAGCCAGTTTGCCGTTTTCAACGATACGTGTTTTCCGTACTTCTACCCCTTCGTCGTCGAAGTTAATGGAGCCTCGGTCGAAATCAATCGTTCCGTCGTCAACTACATTAATGTTTTTATCGCAGATTATTTTACACAGTTTATCGGAAAATATGGAAGTGTTTTTCCGGTTGAAATCAGCCTCGAAAGCGTGTCCAATGGCTTCGTGCAGCAGGATTCCCGAACCGCCGGCAGCCATTACGACAGGCATTTCCCCGCCTTTCGGTTTCACGGCGTCGAACATAATCGCCGTTTTTTCTACGATTTCCTGCGCAATCTCTTCTATCAAAGCGCCGGTGAGAAAAGAAACATCTTTCCGCGCAGCCCGCGAGGAGTAGCCGGTTTCGATTTTATCGCCCTGTTGCATCACGCAGCCGCCATAAAGTTGAATCATCGGGCGGACGTCGCGGCAAAGCCTGCCTTCGGAGTTATAATAAAGGATATACGACGTAGAATCATTCATTGAAGCGTTCGCTTTGATTATCCGCCTGTCAAGTTCAAATATCCGGTCGTTCAGTTTTTGCAGCCAGGGCATTTTATTTTTAACAGATTCGTCTTCCCATGAGTTCAGAATGGGATAATGCGTATTGAAAATCTTTTCGCCGACTTCAACCGGCGGCGTTTTCGCCCTGCCGTTTGCGATGCGCGAAGCCACTCGCGCCGCCTTAATCATATTCTCAACCTCAGTGTTTTCAACAAAGGCATATCCCTGCCTGTCGCCCGATACAACGCGAACGCCAACACCATAATCAATCGCCGAACCGGCGCGATTTACGGCGCGGTCTTGCAAAACCAGCGAATTGGAGAATGTGTGTTCAAAAAACAAATCGGCATAATCGCCGCCTTTTTCCAAAGCAACCGCCATTACTTTCTTCAGGTCGCTTTCCGTTACATTAAAATGGTTTAACATCATCTTCTGTGCTTTTTCGTTGATAAACATTGTACCCTAAGGCGCAATGACGTGCACAAAATTACGTAAAAATAATTGATATGGCAAAAGTTTTTTTCATATCTTTGCGCCTGAATTTTTAACAGGCAAAAATGCAAAACATAAGGAATATCGCAATTATTGCCCATGTGGATCATGGGAAAACGACGCTGGTTGATAAAATGCTGCTTGCGGGTAAACTCTTCCGCGACGGCAAAATCGAATTAGATCAGTTTCTCGACAGTAACGATCTTGAACGCGAACGCGGGATTACTATCCTCGCCAAAAACGTTTCCATCAACTACAGGGATCATAAAATCAACATCATTGATACGCCGGGTCATGCCGATTTCGGAGGGGAAGTGGAGCGCGTCTTGAATATGGCCGACGGTGTGCTTCTTTTGGTTGATGCTTTCGAGGGTCCGATGCCGCAAACGCGGTTTGTTCTTCAGAAAGCAATCGACCTGGGATTGAAGCCGGTGGTTGTTATTAATAAGGTAGATAAGCCCAACTGTCGCCCCGACGAGGTGCAGGAAATGATTTTCGACTTGATGTGCGCCCTCGGCGCAAGCGAAGAGCAGTTGGATTTCGCCACGATATATGGCTCGGCAAAGCAGGGCTGGATGTCGGACGACTGGAAGAAGCCGTCGGACAGCATACAGGCGCTGCTGGATGCAATAATAGAACATATTCCCGCGCCACAAATGCTGGCGGGCGCTCCGCAAATGCAAATCACATCGCTGGATTATTCCAACTATACGGGGCGGATTGCAGTTGGGCGCATTCGCCGCGGCGAACTGCGCGAGGGAGCAGACATTGCGCTGTGTAAGCGGGACGGCAGCATTGTGAAATCCCGCATTAAGGAACTGAACGTTTTTGAAGGGCTGGGGCGCACGAAGGTTTCGTCCGTGCAGTCGGGCGACGTTTGCGCCGTTATTGGCGTCGAAGGTTTTGAAATCGGCGATACCATTGCCGATATTAATAATCCCGAACCGCTGGCGCCCATTGCCATTGACGAGCCGACCATGTCTATGCTGTTTACCATTAACGATTCGCCTTTCTTCGGCAAAGACGGGAAATATGTAACTTCCCGCCATATATATGAGCGTTTGATGCGCGAATTAGACAAAAATCTCGCCATGCGAGTTGAGCCGTCCGGTTCTGCCGACGCATGGATTGTGTATGGGCGCGGCGTGTTGCATTTGTCTATATTAATAGAAACCATGCGCCGCGAGGGATATGAGTTGCAGGTCGGGCAGCCGCAGGTGATTGTTAAGGAAATAAACGGCGTCAGGTGTGAACCGGTGGAACAGCTGACTATCAATCTGCCGGAAGAAGCCTCCGGTAAAATCATTGATATGGTTACGCGGCGCAAGGGCGAAATGCAGTCTATGGAAAAAAAGGGCGACAGGATTCATCTTGAATTTACCATCCCTTCACGCGGCATTATCGGACTGGCAAACAATGTTATGACCGCTTCCGCCGGAGAGGCGATCATGGCTCACCGCTATCTGGAATATCAGCCGTGGAAAGGCGATACGGGGAAACGCCAAAACGGATCGATCATTGCTATGGAAACCGGAAACGCTTTTGCATACGCTTTGGACAAGTTGCAGGACAGGGGGCGTTTCTTCATTGAACCGCAAACCGATGTGTATGCGGGGCAAATTGTAGGCGAACACGTCAGGGAAGGCGATTTGGTTGTGAACGTTACCAAGTCGAAAAAATTGACCAATGTCCGCGCATCCGGCAGCGACGAAAAAGCGCATCTCGCGCCGCCCGTTATTTTCAGCCTCGAACAGGCTTTGGAATATATAAAGGAAGATGAATATGTTGAATTAACGCCGCTCGCTATGAGGCTTCGGAAGGTATTGCTGGACGAAAATGAGCGGAAGCGCGGCAAAATAAAGACTGTTTAAGGGGTTTTATTTCCGGATTGCTTCGGGTTTCGCCCTTGCAATGGCGGAATTGAACAAATGAAAAAGGCGACAGACTTACATCTGTCGCCTTTTTCTTTCTGGAAGTCCGTACAACGGCTGAGTAACGCTCCATTTTATGAACCGATAACAAATCCAAACTTATAGTTAAAAAAATTATTTCCATTGCCTAAATACATATATTCGGCAGTGAACCTCAATCTTTTGAAAAGTTCGAATCCTATTCTCGGGGAAATAGCAAATCCTCTTTTGTAATCGGTACTCATCCCCCGATCATTTTCCAGCAAACCAGTGCCTACTCCAATTCCAGCAAACGGAACAAAGTTGGGATGTATTTTTGTGTAATTATAATCTGTTGTTACCAAAAATACAAATGCGTTTTGGTGATAAGAGGATTCGCCATCAGCGGAAATTCTGTTCCAACCGGAAAAAGTGAATTGAAGCCCCAGTGATAATTGTTTGTCTATCAGATTACACCTGAATGCGTTACCTAACGTTATTGCGCCACCGAGCTCATTATAAAATCCGTTTTTATCTTTTGAAAAACCCAAAGCGAGACCGGCGTTTACGATTTCACATTCGTAACTTTGGCAAAACAACTTACCGGTTAAAACAACAAAAATGAAGATTGATAGAAACTTTTTCATATTCTTTTTCATATTTATGAACCGATAACAAATCCCAACTTATAGTTAAAAAAATTATTTCCATTGCCTAAATACATATATTCGGCAGTGAACCTCAATCCTTTGAAAAGCTCGAATCCTATTCTTGGGGAAATACCAGGTCTCCATTTGAAATTGACATAATCAATTATATCAGAATGCTCTTCCGAAACAATACTCTCAGCATCTCGCATCAAAGAGGCGCCTACTCCAATTCCTGCAAACGGAACAAAGTTGGGATGTATTTTTGTGTAATTATAATCTGTTGTTACCAAAAACACAAATGCGACTTGGCGATAAGACTGACTTTTATCAGCGGAAATTCTGTCCCAAACGGAAAAAGTGAATTGAACTCCCGGTGATAATTGTTTATCTTTCAGATTACACCTGAATGCGGTACCTAACGTTAGCGCGCCACCGGTCGGATTATAAAATCCGTTTTTATCTTTTGAAAAACCCGAAGCGAGACCGGCGTTTACGCTTTCCCATTCGTAAGTTTGGCAAAACAAGTTACCGGTTAAAATAACAAAAATGACGATTGATAGAAACTTTTTCATATTGAATATTTTTTTAGATGAATACTTATTTTAATTATAGATTATTCTGATTTTAATATTCGGGCTGCAAGCCATTTTCCATCATATTTAACAGCGCCGTAAATACTTCCTCTTCCCAATTTACATGGGTTTCCTTTTATCGTAACTGAAAATTTAGCAGACTTAAAGCTGGGAGAAGAAGGATCTGTTGCATAACCAATCATGTATGTACCTCCGAACCATTCGGAAAGGAATTTATTTTCGAGACTTTTTTTCCCTGCATTTCCATCTTCATTGGGTCCGATAACAAATCTGACTGTTCTGTCTGGTTGCAGCCCTACAAATCCGAGTCCCTCCGGAGGATTGGATTTATTTTCTGCTTTCATCCACGCTTTTATCGCTTTATCAGCCGTATTTAACGCACTCTGATATACTTTATTTATATCTATCGTTGTTACATCATAATTGGCAAATGGTATTGTAAAAAGAGTGTAGTTATCTGCAAATGGGAAATTCTTACCAAACCACGAGGGCATTCTTTGTTCGTCAATGCTCAGGTTTGGATAAAGATTCGGTGTAAAATCCGGTCTTTGAATTAGGTCAAACGGAAATACATTATAGGTTTCTGTTAATTCGATAGCTGTCCAACCGATTCTGATTTCCTGTGCTTTACAATTCCACCAAATCCCGCAAACTTTTTTTTGCATCTTAGTTTCTGTTCCAATATTTTTATATATAAGATAATCTTGCTCATAGAAATTAACAACCATATGCCTGTTTTTACTAAATTTTTGTATAGCAACAATATGACCTCCAAACAGACCTGTCCAAAATTCTGTTACTGCATTGCCATCCCCCTCATCTTTGTAATTTAAATCTCGAACATCACTCGCAGGGATAGTTACGCCATTACTCAACTTTAACGCACCGGTTAGTGTTGGATTAGAACTTGGAGAAGCATCGGCTTGAGCTTGAGGAGCATAAAGAGGAACATGAGTAACGCTAATGAATGCATCATTTATTTTTGCGTCTGCTAACCACCTAAATGAACCATTTTTGCGGTCTGCTAACCACTTATAGGTTGCCTCAGATATGAAATAAACACCGTTAAAGGTGAATGTATAGATTCGGTCACCTATTTGGATTTCTCTGTGAGCATTCACCAATGAAGTTAAATATGTATCTGCTATTATTTCGTCTTCCGGTTCATAAACTAAATTTTCCGGATCTGAATTTATTATTTGCCAATCAGACTCGGTTAAATGAGCCAAATCACTTTTGTATTTTTCATCAAATAACGATACAAAAGCAAGTTCTGTATCAAGAACTTTATCTGCTCTAAAGTTTATATTATTTAAGAGTCTTTCTGAAGTTAAATCAGAAATATTCATTTCTGTTTTCATCCTGTCAAGCACATCTTGAAGATGTTTCCTTGATTCAAATTTAAGTATATTAGGTATTTGAATAACTACTTCCGGATATTCCGTTCCGGAGGACGGTAGACCCAAAGCCTGCTCAACCGAAGAGGCGGGTTCATCTTCAAATATGCCATTATCAACGCCTTCATTGCATCCGCCAAATGTGAAAAACAAGGTGGCAACTAAACTAACCGAGAGATAATACTTTCTCATTGTGATTTTTTTTAGATTGTTATTAAATTTCTTATTATTAATTGATAGCAAAGATAACCATCATTTTTCAATTTGCAAATAGATTTGAAGAAATAACGGGCTTCGCCCTTGCAATGACGGAATTGAACAAATTAAAAAGGCGACAGACTTACATCTGTCGCCTTTTTTATGGATTGCCGCGCCGTGATAGCAGTTCGCAATGACGAGGCGCGCGGTTTAATTATACACGATCAACAATTTCTTCACCCACCCGGAACTTCCTTTGATAATCGCTCCCGATCCGGAAACAGACAGGTTGCCGGTATTTACAATGCCGGTTGTTGTGTTTGCGGGGACGGCGGTTGCTGTTCTGTATAACTCCGTGCCTTTAATTGAATAGATTGAAATGTATTCGTCTACCGGCGAATTGACATATAACCAGCCATTGTTTATGTAAACCTGCAACTGTGACAGGATGGCTATCAGATCCTCAAGAATATCGGGGGCGTCCGATGCCGACCGCAACGTGGCGTTTGTATTGTGCGGGGGGGTAAAGCAATCGCCGTCGATTGCGACTATCGAGCCGCCGGTAACAGTAACAGTACCGCTGCAATTGGCGCCGATGCCCGGGGCCCACTGACCACCTCTGGCGATGCCCGTGCCACCGGTAATAGTAACAGTACCGTAGCAACCGGCGCCGATGCCCGCGCCCCAATAGTTATAGCTGCCTGTGGCGTTTACCGTTCCGCCCGAAATGGTGATGTTGCTGCCGTAGCCATCGCAACCGGTTCCAATGCCTGCGCCCCAATAGATGGCGGTGGCGTTTACCGTTCCGCCCGAAATGGTGATATCTCCGCCGTTTGCGCCGTAGCCGCCGCCGATACCCGCGCCGTAGTCACCGCCTGTGGCGTTTACCGTTCCGCCCGATATGGTAATATCGCCGCTACCACTGGGGTTGCCTCCGACGCCTGCTGCGCAGATGCCGCCGGTGGCGTTCAGTGTCCCGTTTGTAGAACCGTTGCCGGATTTGCTTGTTATTGTCAGCGAAGCGCCCTTCTTGACTTGCAAGCCTGCGAAATAATTGCTTGATTTGAGGGTGTTAGCGTTGGAAAGGCGCAACGTAACGGTTGCGCCCGTTATGTCGAAAGCGCAGGCGTATTCGATGCCACTTACGTCGATGTTTACATTTTCAAGGATAATATCAGCAACAACGCCGGGGTTTACCGTAATGGTGTTGGTTGTCGGCGTGCCGTTGCCGGAAATTTTGTACTCTCCGTTAGTTGTGATTGCAACGCTGCCGGCGTTAATGTTGAAGTTTTGCGCCTGCGCCGTTGAAAGGCAAAGCAGGCATACTGCTGCTGCGAAATAAATTGTCCTGTTCATATTCATATAATTAAAAGGTACCTATTTATTGGCATTAGCTACTATGCGTAAGGTTTTCCGATTTGATAGTTGTGCGAAAACCATCCGCCCCATACGTCCATACATAACCAGCCTACTCCCGGAGTGTATATAAACTGAACCGGCGACCATGTAATCTCTCCCGGTGCGCCTACTCCTATGTAGAACGCGTCTCCCGGTAGAAGCGTATGTGGGGAATTATCAATGTTCCAGGTTGTATAGTGCCATAGGTAGCCCATATTTTCATCATACCATGTGAATGCGTCATCTTCCCCTTCTTTCTTCATGTAAATTACATAAGTCGACCACAGTCCGGTTGCTCCCCATGTTTTGATTTGACTGCAATACTGAACTTCAGTACTTTGTGTCGAAAAACCCCGAAGTTCAGTACTCCGGTTCAAAGAATCCGGAATTTCAGTACTCCGGTTCAACGAATCTCGAATTTCAGTACTTTGTGCCGGAAAGTACTGTGAAACCTCTTCTAAGTCTGAAGTGCAAACCGTTACACCAAACACCAACGCGAATAATGCGAATAACAAAAATACCATCTTTTTCATAACATTTAACCTTTTCATAACATTTAAAATTTTATTTTTTAATTTAATACAACCGCAAAAGTAAACAAAAATAATAATAATACAACAAAAAACGGACTTTTTTTATTATTAAAGCCGGCTATCGCCGGCAAAACAGCCAAAACACAAGCGTATAAATGTGTATTATATTGATGACAAAGGTAAAAAAAATAAAATTAAATACAAACAAACAGGTGAAAATTTAATTGTTTTTATTGAAATTTTGCTTTCGCAAAGATGCGGCGGGGGCGGAAACGCGGCAATTTAAGAAATATTTAAGGATTTTTAACTGCTATCTGCCTGTTTTTTAA
>JAIRKG010000081.1 GCA_031260235.1 Dysgonamonadaceae bacterium
TCCGAAGGTAATCCGGTGCGTACCAACTTTGCAACTGCCGCAGAAGGTGGGCTCGGCGACTATGTGGCTGCGCCTGATTTCGCCAACTTGCTGAACGATTCGCTCGTTGGGGGTAAAAGATCAATCTACATAGCACGCGAGAACTCAATAGATGCGTGGTTGATAAGAATATACAACAAATCAGACCGCTCTTCCTCCGTATTTTTATTCCGCCTTGCCGAGCAATATCTGATTCGCGCTGAGGCTCGTTTGAAAAAGACGGCGCCGGATATTCAGGGAGCAGTCAGTGATATTAACGTGATAAAAGAACGTGCAAATGTGGAAACGCTTGACCCAAGCGACAGCTGGAGTATAGATGACTTGCTGTTGGTTGTTGAAACCGAAAACCGGCTGGAGTTTGCTTTTGAAGGACACCGCTATCCTGACATTATCCGCACCGGACGGGCAGGAGATGTGTTTGGCGAACTGAACCCCGCGTATAAAGATCCGCGCTATTGGGTTGTTCCCATCCCGACGAGCGAGCTGAAAAATGATCCTGACCTCGAACAAAACGGCGATGGTGTTTACTAAAATAGTTAAGAACTAAGAATTATGAAAAAGTTTTTTTTACTGTTTATCCTATTGTTTTCGAGAGTTTATGTTGGCGCACAAACTCCCATTGCAATAGATTCCGCCTTGACCACGCGCCATGGGCCCGAAAAAGGTTCGCTCGTTATTATTGGCGGCGGCGAGATTGGCGATGAAATATGGGAAAAATGTATCGCGCTTGCCGGTGGGAAAGACAGTGCATTTTTTGTGATAGTAACCAACGCTACGCCGGAAGACGCTTCGCAATATGTAACCGGTTTCATCGCCGGCTTTGAAAAAAGGCTTGACAAAAAGCGTGTCGGCGTTCTCAACCTGAAAACCATTCGCGAAGCCAACGACGAAAAGAATCTCCAAGAACTGAAAAAAGCCACAGGGGTCTTTTTTATCGGCGGCCGCCAGTGGCGAATTTCCGAAGTTTACCTCAACACGCTGGCTCACGTCGAATTTCAGAACGTATTGGCACGTGGCGGAGTGATTGCAGGAACATCTGCCGGAGCAAGTATTCAAGGTTCGTTTCTTTGGCGCGGCGATACGAAAAGCCACCAAATTTTAATCGGCGACCATGTGCAAGGACTTGGCTTTTTGCGCAATTCGGCTATTGATCAGCATATACTTGTTCGCAACCGTCAAGCTCACCTTTCGGAGTTTGTCAAAATTGCGCCGCATTTTATAGGCATAGGCATTGACGAATCGACAGCCGTTGTTGTAACGCGCGACAATGTGGAAGTTATCGGCAAATCTTACGCTGCTATCCACGATGCAAATTCACTCCCTTTTTTCTTTCTGAAACAGGGACAAAAATATGATTTAAAAGAACGCAAAATTATTTTACGGGAACAACTAATTAAAATACAAAACAAATGAAACAAACATTTCTTAAACAGCTCATGCAGGTATTCCTGCCAACGCTCTTTCTCGCCACAGGAAGCGCATTACACGCAGCCGGAACTATTCCTGAACCGAAATTCGGTCAATACACAGTCGGCGACGACTATTTTCTTGCCAATTATACCCAACTTATCGAGTATTGGGATAAACTTGCCGCAGTATCCGACAGGATAAAAATCGTTGAAATTGGGAAAACTCAGGAAGGACGCAGCTTGAAAATAGCTATTATTACTTCCCACGAAAATCACAAAAACCTGAAACGCTATCAGGAAATTTCCGTACGCCTTGCCAAAGCGGAAGGTCTGACCGACGAACAGGCGCATGAACTTGCTACCGAAGGAAAAGCAGTTGTCTGGATCGACGGCGGACTTCATGCTACCGAATCGGTGAACGCTCAGGCGCTTTTCCTCGAAGCATACGACCTTGTTAGTAATGACGACCCGGAAACGCTGCGTATTCTCGAAAACGTTATTCTGCTATTAGTTCCGGCAAACCCCGACGGGATGGATTTGGTGTCGGACTGGTACATGAAAGAGAGCGACCCCCACAAACGCAATATGGCAATTCCTCGCCTGTACCAAAAATATGCAGGGCATGACAACAACAGGGATTCATACATTGCCAACCTGCGCGAAACGGAAGTCATCAACCGGCAAATGTATATTGAATGGATTCCTCAAATCATGTGGAATCAACACCAGTCGGGACCTGCCGGTACGGTGCTGTTCATGGCGCCTTTCCGCGATCCGTTTAACTATAATCACGATCCGCTGGTTTTCATGGGGATCGATTTGGTCGGTACCGCCGTCCACAATCGTTTTCTTGCCGAAGGAAAAGCGGGAGCAGTGTTGCGCAATGCGGCTTCTTATTCTACATGGTTCAACGGCGGCGACCGGACCACCGTAGGGTTTCATAACCAGATAGGCCTCCTGTCGGAAATCATCGGCAATCCTACGCCCTCCAACATTCCATTGCTCCCGTCGCAATTGCTTGCCGGAGGCGATCGGCCTTTCCCAATCGGGCCTCGGCAGGAATGGCATATCCGTCAAAGTCTGGATTATATTCTCAGCGGTCAGCGTGCAATTCTGGATATTGCGGCAAAACTGCGCGAAGATTTTCTGTACCGTATTTACCAAATGGGGAAAAACTCCATTGAGCGCGGCAGTCAAGATTACTGGACACTAACACCCAAACGGATAGCCGAATTGGAAGCAAACCATGCAAAATATCGGGAAGAACAGCGCAAAATCAATCGGGATAGCGATCCGTCCTTCAATGAACGGACAAGCGGCAACAGCAGCATTGCCGCCGACTATTTCAGTCGCGGCATACCGTATGAATTTTGGGAAAAACTGCATACGCCCGAAACCCGCGACCCGCGTGGATACATCATTCCGTCTAATCAACCGGATTTTCTAACTGCCGTTAAGTTTGTCAACGCGCTGCTCAAAACCGGCGTTGACGTGCATCGCGCTACCGGCAACTTCACAGTTGCCGGAAAATCGTATCCCGCAGGTTCTTATGTAGTCAAGGCAGCGCAGGCTTTCCGTCCGCACCTCCGTGATATGTTTGAGCCGCAAGACCACCCGAATGACTTTCAATATCCGGGCGGGCCTCCTAAACCGCCTTACGACGTTGCCGGATATACGCTGGCATTTCAAATGGGCGTGAAGTTCGACCGTATTTTAGACGGCTTTGACGGACCCTTTGAAAAAGTGTCAGGGTTGCTCAAACCTCCGGCAGGCAAAATTGCCGGAGCATCTCAGGCTACCGGTTACCTGCTTAGCCATCGGGTCAACGATTTTTTTGTTGCCACAACGCGCCTGCTGAAATCCGGAGAAGAAATTTACTGGCTGGCAGCGCCGTTTACGGCAAATGGCAAAACGTGGCCGGAAGGCAGCATCTACATACCGGCAAAATCTTCCACCGGCGCCATTCTTCAAGATTTGGCAAACGAAGTAGGGTTGAACTTTGACGCAATTTCTGCCAAGCCCAAGGGGGATGCTTTGAAGCTTCGCTCCGTTCGTGTGGGGCTGTGGGATCGCTATGGCGGCTCAATGGATTCCGGATGGATACGCTGGCTGTTTGAGCAATCTTTCCCTTTCCCATTTGATCTCGTTTATGCTCCCGAATTAGACGCCGGAGATTTGAAAAAGAAATACGATGTGCTGATTTTCCCAGACGGGGCTATCCCGCAAATCGGCGGTCGTGGTGGTCGCAACGCTTTCCGCGTAAACCGCGACAGCGTACCCGATGAATATAAAAACAGGATAGGAGATATTACGGCGGACAAAACTATCCCACAACTGCGCAAGTTTGCCGAAGAAGGAGGCGTTTTGATTGCTATCGGAAGTTCTACGGAGCTGGCATACCATTTTGATTTGCCGATTACAGACGCTTTATCGGAAATTGCGCCGGACGGCAGCAGAAAGAAATTTTCTTCCGACAAGTTTTATATTCCCGGATCGGTACTGCAAGTCAGGGTGGATACCACAACCCCCATTGCATACGGCGTTACGGAAGATATTGATATTTTGTACCGGAATAAACCTGTATTCCGTCTGCTGCCCGATGCGCATCTGAAAGGCGTAAACGTCGTTGCGTGGTTTTCCGGCACAGACCCGCTACGTAGCGGTTGGGCATGGGGACAGCACTATCTTTATGGCGGCGCAGCAATTGTAGAAGCTGCAGTGGGTAAAGGGAAAGTTTTCCTTTTTGGTCCTGAAATTACGTTTCGGGCGCAACCGCACGGCACATTCAAATTCTTGTTTAACAGTATCTATTATGCGGGGGCAAAGGAAGTGAAGTTATAAAGGACGAATAATAAAAGCAGCATGAAACAATTATTATTCGTATTATCGGTTATTATGGCATCATGACCTTAAAGGGTCAGGCATCACGCCCCGAAGCGGGCGAACGCCTCGCCTCGAAGCAGGCGAACATCTCGCCTCAAAGCAGGCGAACGCCTCGCCACGAAGCAGGGTAGACATAAATGATAATTAGCAAATAGATAAATGTCGAAAACAACAAACAGTTTATTCACGCATCTCCAATGTGTAGAATGTGGTAAAATACACGATCCGCATCTCGCGCAAACCGTTTGTACGGAGAGTTCATGCCTGTCGATCCTCTCCGCGCAATATAACTTTAAGGGAGATACGCCAACAAAGGAAGAACTGAAAAACAGACCCGCAAGCCTTTGGCGTTATAAAGAGTTTTTGCCTGTATATGACGAACAGAATATTATTAGTTTGGGCGAAGGTTTTACTCCTATCCTGCCTTTACTGAATCCGGATCAATATACCGAAAGGAAACGTGTTTTGCTCAAAGACGAGTCAAACAACCCGACAGGATCATTCAAAGCCCGCGGATTGAGCGTTGCCATATCCAAAGCAAAAGAATTAGGCATAACCTCGTTTTCCATACCTACTGCGGGCAATGCCGGCGGCGCTCTGGCAGCCTACGCCGCCCGCGCCGGACTGAAAGCGCATATTTTCATGCCCAAACTTACGCCTTCGGCATTCAAAACGGAAGCCCGACTGTTTGGCGCGGAAGTAACCGAAATTGACGGAAACATCAGCGATTGCGGAAAGATTGCCCATGCGGTAGCGGAGAAAAACGGATACTTTGACGTTTCCACGCTGAAAGAGCCATACCGCCTCGAAGGAAAAAAGACAATGGGCTACGAAATTGCGGAGCAACTCGAATGGCTCTTGCCGGACGTTATTCTGTATCCCACCGGCGGCGGCACAGGAATTATCGGCATCTGGAAAGCCTTTGAAGAATTGGAACAACTTGGCTGGATCGACGGCAAACGTCCCCGCATGGTTGCCGTCCAGAGCGACAGCTGCAACGGCATCTATACGGCGTTTCACCGAAATGCGCCGCGCTCCGAATACAAAGACAGCGGCTTTACGGTTGCCAACGGTTTAAGAGTTCCCAAACCTTATGCCGACAGGTCTATATTGAAAGTGTTGAGGGAAAGCGCCGGATATGCGGTGAGCATTAGCGATGCGGATATTCTGGCGGCGCTCAAAGAACTGGCGGCGCACGAGGGGCTGTTTATCGCTCCCGAAGGCGCTGCGCTTTGGCACGCTTTCAAGACACTCAGCCGGTCGGGATGGATTAAAAACGGCGAAACGACACTACTGCTGAACACCGGCAGCGGCTACAAGTATTTGGATAATCTTACGGACGTATGAAACTGCATTGGCAAATATTCACGGCGTTGGTTCTCGGCGCAGGTTGCGGCATATTGTTCCCCGGAGCAGTTCCTGCTGTTTCTTGGATAGGCGTTTTGTTTATGAATGCTTTGAGCATGATAATTGTGCCTGTTATCTTTTTTTCTATCGTTACCGCCATTGCAGGCTTTCGGGAAAAAGGAGAAAGCTTGAAAAAGCTGGGAATCCGGACGGTGATATATTATGTCGTTACTATGCTTATCGCCATTCTCACCGGTTTGTCGCTGGTCAATCTTATCAAACCCGGCAGGAACGTACAAGTAGGTAATATTGCCGTTTTGCCCGACAATTTGACGGCGGCAACTTCTCTTCAAGACATTATAGTCGGGTTCATTCCGAAAAATATCTTTTATGCTTTCACGCAAAACAATACGCTCCCTGTTATTTTGATTGCTTTTTTGATTGGATTAAATCTCTCGAAAATATCCGCCGAAGGCAGGCAGTCTTTGACTTCTCTTTTCAAAGGCGGGCTTGAACTTACCTTACGGATAATGAAGATAATTATCCGGCTTTCGCCTATCGGTATTTTTGCCATTGTTGCGGCGCCGTTCGGCGCGACAAACGATTTTAGGACATTAATTCAAACAATCCTGTTATATTTTCTGACGGTTGCGGGCGGATTGACTATTCATACATTCGTATGGCTACCCCTGTTGTTGCGGTTTGGTTATCGTGTAAAACCCGGACAACATTTGAAAAACATGTTGACACCCTTGCTTACGGCATTTTCAACGGCGTCGTCCGGAGCGACTTTACCGTTGACAATGTATGCAGTGGAACACAAAGACGGCGTTTCGGCTAAAATTACGAATTTTACCATCCCTTTGGGCGCGGCAATCAACATGGACGGAACGGCTTTGTTGGAATGTGTTGCCGTTATTTTCATTGCGCAGGCTTATGGCGTTGAACTTTCCGTTGTACAACAAATACTAATTGCTTTCACTTCGCTCCTCTGCGCTATCGGCGCTGCCGGTATTCCAATGGCTGCGCTCGTAATGATGACTTTAATACTGAATGTTTTAGAACTTCCCTTAGAAGGCATCGGGCTGGTTATTGGCGTAGATCGCATTTTAGACATGATGCGCACAGCGGTGAACGTTTACGGCGACACTTGCGTTGCTGTAATGGTTGCCAAATCAGAAGGAGAGAAGCTCGGCATAGACCGATAGCGAGCCGCCCTCACCCTCTCATTGCTCCCCGCCTCGTCATTGCAACTTCTGGATTGCTTCGCTTCGCTTGCAATGACGATGTTGTTTCTCCGGATTGCTTCGATTATTTCCCGTAGACGGGAGACGCTCCCTCCTGTAGAGGGTATACGCCATCTACCCTGAAAGGGCTATACAACGGTCAATTTTCTTTCGAACGTAACCGAGCGAGGTTGGATTGCCACGCCGCTACGCGGCTCGCAATGACGGGGCGTTGCGGGGCGCCGCCCCGCAGAGGGGGAAGCGGAAGCCCGCCGGTAGGCGGCTGAAGCGGGGGGGAGACTTCCCCCGCAGGATTAATGCTTGACGGGGAACGGGAATGGGAAGTTACACAGTTCGCGGAACCGACAGGATGCGCAACTGCTCTCGAAAGCGGCCTGTGTGAAAGGGATATCCGGATTAAACAGGTCGCTGATTTTTTGTATATACAGCGATTCAAACTCCTCATTCAGGTGCCTGAAATCCTCAATCGGCGCTTTTTGATATTCAATCACAGGAGAGAAATTTTCCCTGCCTGCGTCCTGCATATAGAGCAGCGCAGGCACGATTGGCTGGCTAAAAACATTCTTCCGAATGAGGACAGAGGCATAGACAAAGGTTTGAAAGATATGTGAAGCCCGCCGGTCTTTTTCCGTAACCAGGTCTTCGAGGGTTTTACAGGTATTTCCCGAACTTCCTGTTTTATAGTCCATTATCAGGAGTTTTCCATCGTGTTCCTCCAGGCGGTCGATGATTCCGCCGATTTTCAGTTTAACGCCCTGCGCCGGCAATTCCACGAAATCATAGTTTTTCCATTCCAGCCCGCGAATGATAAACGGCGCCCGGCGCCGGTCAAAATCAATCAGCCGTTCCAGCATTTTACATATCACGTGGAAGTTGATCAACTGCTCGCCGTTGTATTGCGATTCGTCGACTGTTCTGCCTCTGAAATAGACTTCCTCGAAGGCTTGGGAAACAAACCGCCTGATCTTGTGAGTTGCAACGGGTTGCAAATAAGCGTCCAGGTGTTCTTTCCGGACGGTAAATTCGCTTGCGCCGCCTGTTATTTCCCTGTATAAGAACTCGGCGGCGCGGTGGAATATGGTTCCGAAGATCGAAGAATCTATTTCGTTCGTCAGCTCGTCGGGCGTTTCATATTCCTTTATTTTCAGCCAGTAAAAGCGAAGCGGGCAGTCGATGAAAATATTGAGGCTCGAAGGCGTGAGCGGCTTGGCATCAGGGTTCGTATTGAAGTCGTATTTTTCCTTTATCATACGAATCACTTCATCGCTTTTCGGCACAATAACCGGCTCTGTTTTCATCGGTTTCACAGCCGCTTGCAGGGTATAACGCCGGATATTGATGCGCGGGTCGACCAGCATTTGCAATAGAAACCGACTCATTTCCGATTTGCCGGTCTGCGTTTTATCGGTATTATAAACGATCGTAATTTTTTCGGCGCGCTGTAATAAGCGGTAAAAATAATAGGCATAAATCGCGTCCTGATGTTCGATCGTGTTCAACCCCAGATGTGATCGCAGGAATTGCGGGATAAACGTATTTTCGCTGCTGCTGCCCGGCATTAAACCTTCATTGACACTCAGTATCAGCAGGTTTTTGAAGTCGAGCGCACGTGTTTCCAGTACTCCCATAATTTGCAGTCCTTTCAGCGGTTCGCCATGAAAAGGTACTTGCGTAACCGACAGCAACCGCCGTAACAACCGCAGCAGTGTGGGCTTTTCGACCATCCATTCGCCGGACAATAACAATCCATAGAACCGGTTCACAATCCGGTATGCCCTGAATACGGATTCCTGATACAGACCTTCATAAATATCTTGAAATGAAGACTCTGCCTTATAAGTCCTGCCCAGACTTTCAACAATATTGAGAAGGTATTTGCATAACTCTGTTGCATTATGTGTATGTATAAAAAGAAGCGGGCAGGCAAGCATTTCCGTATCGGGGAAAAATATATTATTTTGGCTGACGGTCATTTCCATTTTCCTCGCTTCGGGATAAATCATTCGCGCGTAAGGATGCCGCAAGGTTTGCAGGACATATTTATAGTGAAAGGCATTCCGGCCGGTCAATCCTTTTATTTGCAGTTCGGCCAGTATATAAAGGAAGTCGGCGACAGGCGTCTGCGTAATCGGGAATCCCATAGTTATATTCACATTTTCAACCTTTTGCGGGGATATCGCGTGCATTGCGACCGGCAATATATCCTCGTTGCAAAGGACTATCGCGGAATCGGGCGAACCGTAATCAGGCGCATGTTGCAGCGAATCAATCCACGAGGGGATAACGCCTGCCTGCCCGCTTTCGGAAGATGAGGCAAGGAAAGTGATTTCTTTTTTATTGTTTAAGAACGAATTAAAGATGGTTGCCGACGGGCTGCCATTGTCCAAAGCAGAACCGAATCGCTGTATATTCTCGGCAATATGCCGTCCCGCCTCCTGATTCAGATAATAAATATCATAATCCCAATAAAACAGTGCATTGTTTTTCAGCCGCTTAAACAGTTTCTCTTCACATTTATTCAGCACGTTAAAACCAACAAAAGCATATTCTTTATCCTGAAAATCAAGTGTTTCATTCTCTATGACATCACGCATCAACATGCCGGAATAAGCCATTCCCCGCGCTCGAAGTTTCTCCCGAAAATCGTTATATACATCGCCCAAAATATTCCATATCGACCGGAAAGCCGTTTTCAGAGCGCTATCATCCTTAAATATTGTTCCGAAGTAGCGGCTAATACTTTCTCTCTGATCGTCCGAAAGATAAGTAAAATCATTTTTCAGCTTGTCCAGGTCGCTAAGGTTAGTAAAGATTGTGCTGACATTCACAAGATTTTTATCTATATCATCGAAATCGGCAAGCAGTATCTCGCCAAAAAAGAAAAACTCATCAATCGTTTCCGTCGACGGCGACGTGGCGGTAGCATTATAGACGTCTATATAAGAGCGGTATAAATCGCCGGTCAGTTGAATCGTATCGGCAGGTTTGAGAGCAGAATGACGCTCAAAAAGTTCCTCAATCGTAATATATTGCGGCGCCCAAACCGGAGCGCCAACCGCCCTGTACAGATAATTATTGAAAAACAACCGCGCCCGACGGCTCGGAAAAACAACCGTCACGCGGGCAAGGTTATTGCCGAATCGCGCTGCCAAGTCGTTGGCTACCAGTTGCAAAAAAGAAGATGTTTCTGTGTTGTCCATTGTTTACTCGTTTAGATTAGTAAGGGAGTTTTGACTGTATGTTATACTGCACAGCATCCCCAACCGGTATAAATCAAACACTCTCAACGATGGATGTTTCCCCAATAAATGTTGTTTCATCGGTTGGCGCAACAGGTTGAAAATCATTGCCGCAAATCCTGTCAGGCGAAACTTTTGCAGGGCAAGTTTGCTCCGCATCAGTCG
>JAIRKG010000090.1 GCA_031260235.1 Dysgonamonadaceae bacterium
ACTGCCATCGTTTAAGTAAATTTTTCGGTTCATATATTATAAGGTGTATTGGTTTGATTGCAATGCCCCTTTTCTATAAGACCAATATTAGGCGTTTCACTTGAACCGGTTACCCTTAACCGTGTATCGTTGTTTCGACAACCGTAATCCCCGCTCCCCCCAGTTGCACATGCTCATCGTAAAACCGCCGCACGTCCGGCGCTGTTTTCAAATAATCCCGAATGATTTGGCGCAAGGCGCCTGTCCCCGTCCCATGCAGGATACGGACTCGCCCGGCATTGCACTGCACGGCGTTGTCGATATAGTGAATCACCGCCTGTAACGCTTCATTGGCACGCATTCCGCGAATATCTATTTCCATCTGAAAGTCGGCTAACGGTGAATGGTAAGCGGGATACGATTCGGGACTTTCATTCACCGAAAATCGTCCCCCGTTTACCTTTTCAATCTGTCCTGCTTTGACAACCGTTTTGATAGTGCCGAAAGCCGCCACAAACAAATCGTCTTTCATCTCAATGATAGTCCCAACGGTTTGTTGCCCTTTTATACGAACAGCGTCTCCAACGGCAAACGGCGAACGGTTGACGGGACACGGAGCGGGACTTTCGTTCTCCGTAAACCGTTCACCGCGTACTCCTTTCTTATAGGTTTCAAATTCCTTGCGAATCGTTTTCGTTTTCTCCTTTTCGGCTTGTACTTCCTTGATTTGCCGGATTGTATTTTCGATTTTGGCATTGGCTTCCGCAAGTAAATGTTCTGCTTCGGCTTTTGCTTTTGACAGCCATTCTTTTTTCTGCGATTCCAGTTTTTCCAAATCCAACCGGTAGTGTTCCGATAATTCTTCCAATTGTTTTTCCTGCTTGCGAATTTGTTGCCGCTTCGATTCCCAATACCGTTTATCGCGGACGATGTCCTGCAAATATTTGTCCATATTGATATAATCCCGACCGACTTTTTCAGACGCTTCGGCAATCACATCTTCCGAGAGTCCGATTTTGCGGGCTATTTCAACGGCAAACGAAGAGCCGGGCTGTCCGGTGGAAAGTTGGAACAGCGGTTGCATCAGGTGGCGGTCATACAACATTGCGCCGTTTATCACTCCCGCATGACTGTCGGCATAGATTTTCAGATTATGATAGTGCGTCGTGATTACGCCCCAGCAGCCTTTTTCGTTGAAACGGTGCAGGAGTGCTTCGGCAATTGCGCCGCCGATATTGGGTTCGGTGCCTCCGCCGAATTCATCAATTAAAATCAGGGATTCGGGTCCGGCGTTTTTCAACATAAATTTCATATTAAGCAAATGAGAACTGTAGGTCGATAAGTCGTTTTCGATGGACTGTTCATCGCCGATGTCAATGAATATATCCGTGAAAACGCCTGTTTTAGAGCGTTCTTCGACAGGAATCAACAACCCCGATTGCAGCATGTATTGCAACAATCCCACGGTTTTGAGCAGCACTGATTTTCCGCCGGCATTGGGACCGGACACGAGGAGTATCACCCCCGTCCCGTTTCTGTCCGAATGTTGTTTTAATGTAATCTCCAAAGGAACGACAGACTTGTTCTGCTTTTTATGCGAAAGATAGAGCAACGGATGCACGGCGCGAATCCAATCCATTCGGCAGACGTTGTCCAAATCGGGAAGCACGGCATTGATATTCAAAGCAAACAACGCTTTGGCACGGATAAAATCAATTTCCGCCAGAAAGCGATACGCATTGCGAATTTCAGGGATTTCCGGGCGGATTTGATTCGTGAACGCGGTGAGGATGCGGATAATTTCACGTTTCTCGTTACTTTCCAGTTCTCGGATTTTGTTGTTCGCTTCCACCACTTCGGCAGGTTCGATAAAAACCGTTTTGCCGGAAGAGGATTCGTCATGCACGATTCCGTTGATTTTACGCTTGAAAGCGGGAGAAATAGGAATCATAAGCCGTCCGTCGCGCATGGCTGGTGCAACATCTTTATCGACAAGATTTTCCGACTGTGCCGTTCTCAAAATGCGCTGCAACGTTTTGGAAATCCCGTTTGCCGTCTGTATCAATTGCCTGCGAATATCTGCCAGTGCGGGCGAAGCATTGTCGCGGATTTTCCCGAATTTGTCGAGAATCATGTCGATTTGTTTGGTCAATTGGGGAAAAGAAACAACGCCGGAGGCTAATTCCTGCAAATAAGGATAGTTCCCGTCGGGCTTGAAAAACCGGACAATCTTGTTGATGGTTTCCAGCGATCGGCAAATATCAAACAATTCTTTTTCAGTCAGGTAAGCGCCTTCGATCCCGACTTTCTGCAAAGCGTCGCGAACATCGAAAAAGTAATCGGCAGGGAAAGCATCCTCTTCCTGAATAATCCGTATAAATTCATGCGTTCGATATAGTTGTTCCCTGATAAGAATAAAATCGGAAGAAAACGTCATTTCGACAACTTTCTCTTCGCCGAGCGGCGACAGGCAATGGTTTTTAATCAATTGTCGTATTTTGTCGAAACCTGTTTTTTGTTCAAAAATTTCGGGATAAATCATACGTATATTCTGCTATGCTTGGCGTTTGCAAAGGTAGTGATTTTATGTTCATTACATGAATTATGAAGAAACATTGGTTTATTTGTGCCAAAACGGCACAAATAAACCTCCATTATTTTTAATTTTTCATCAATTAATGCCAAAACGGCACGCTTTCAGCCCGATTTCACCTCCGGCATCATTATTGAGATGCTTTTAATGTAAAACAATTAAAAATAAGAAAGGAGATTATTATGACACCTATTGGAAGAACTCAAAATTGGTTACCGAACTCATTGTTCAACGATTTTTTTAATGATGATTTGTATGGCAACGTTTTAGGTCGTCGGCAAGCCGCTTCGCCGGCAGTAAACATTGTTGAAACGAAAACCGGTTTTCGCATCGAAATTGGCGCTCCGGGCGTTGCAAAGGAAGATTTCAAAGTCGATATCGACAAAGACAATTTGTTAACAATCTCGGCTGAAAAGAAAACGGAAAAGGAAGACAAGAACGAACGTTACCTCCGCAAGGAATTTGGGTATTCGCAGTTCAAACAAACCTTGATTTTACCGGATGAAATTGATAAAGACGTGATTGCCGCTTCGTATGAAAACGGCGTCTTGTCGGTGTCTATTCCCAAAAAAGCAAAATCGGAAAAAGAAGAAAACAGAGTAATTGACGTATTGTAATCAGCTCTATCAAAATTTATACTTCAGCAAACAGGAAGCATCCGTTTTGTCCCGTCCCTGAATCACCTCCAAATCCGAACCAATCTCGTCGCGGTCGAAATACCGCGTATTGGCTAATTTAAGGTAAATCGTCAGTGGCGGGGCGATTTTCCATTTCACCACCGTATAAAGGCGAAGCCCTTCGCCGTAGAAACTCGGATAAGAAAAGGCATACAGGATGTTTTTCTCGTAAATGCCGATGCGGCTATCCCAATTGTTCGTATGAAAATAGCCCAAACTGCCGTCGACGCGAAACTTGGACTTGTCTGGTGAAAAGCCGAACGTTTGCGTCAGCGACCAGCCTGATTGCAACTGCCGGTCATCGGTATAAACAGTATAATCTGCCTGCATTTTCAACTCCCAGATTTCCCGGCGGTAGTCAATTCGGAATTGCCCGCGCTGTTGCCGGTAAGGTAAAATGACGTAGTCGCCGGTTGTTTCTTTAACATTCTCTTCTTTTTCTTTATATTTATATCGCAGTTGCATTTGCAGATTTTCTTTCGGACTGTAAACAATTTGCACCAAACCATCCACGCCGGAAGAGGGCGAATTGACTCCGTATCTCAACCACGGGAAACGGAAATAATCGGCATAAGCCGACAATTCCCACCGGGCGAAAGGACGAAGCTTGACGCCCGTATAAAATCCGGTTTCATTCCGAACCTGAGACGTTTCCGAAAACGCTTTGCCGTACAGCGCGTTGTAATCGCGGGCATAGTGCCGGCAAGAAAACACCAGATTCACCGACGAGGCAGGGTTTAGCAATAAACTATTGACTGTCGCCCATTTGCCGTTGACATCCAAAGCCGTTTCTCCTTTGAACGAAAGCCGTTTGGTGCGAAAGCCGTAATTCAGGCTGGTATTGAAATGGCTTTTCTCTCTCAAATAAAACAGATTGTACGGTTGCGGTTTGGGGTTCAACTGCTTGTCGCCGAAGGTATAATAAACAAACGTCAATCCGATGTTTAGCGCTTCGTTTCGCCAGCGGATGTGCGAGCCGCCCATATTGACGGTTGCCGTCCTGCGCTTGTTGACATCGTTTGGAACGCGGTTATAACCGTCTGTTTTAAAAGTGTATATGAATGTGCTGTCGGCATTGGCGTCCTGCTTTCGGTGGGAGCAGAAGAGATTGATTTGGAAGTCACGGAACTTCAACGCACCGGCAAGCCCGCGGAAAAAATCCGTTTCCCCGGGGGATGCATGGCGTTTGATACCCTCGTTCGATGAATTGACGCCGGTGATTAAAGACGTTTTTCCGGTCGAGAAATTAGTATTCATCACTAAACCCAGCCCGAACGACAGGCGGTAATCACCAACATGCAAGTTTTCCAGAACCCCGCGGTTTTTCAGGTTAAAGTTGAAAGCATAGTGGTCAAAACCCTTGTGATTCCGGTTCCAAAACGCTTCGCCCGCATCCTTTTCGCCGGCAAATCCCCATTGCACGTCCTTGTAAGTAAAACCATAACGCAGAGAAAGATAATACGGTTCGCCGAGATAATGCTTATTCGGGCTGGCGGCAATCTCTTCCGGCGAAGTCTTTTGATAGCCGGCTTTTTCCTGAAAAGTATAATCCGACCGGATCATAACCTCCTGTTTCCCATATCGAAAAATGTTTTTCCACCGGAAATCGCCGTCGGATTGAACCGTATCGCCGACATACACGAAAGGCAGCAGATAAGTGATGGTCTGCAAATCCAGCGCGTCCACATTTTTCAGTTCGTAAATATCCGCCAAAGGGCTGTATTTGTAGATGTAATAAAGCAGGTTTTCGATCTGAATATCAGTCAGAAAAGGAAGCCTTTCGAGGTCTTTTCGGGTAACGGTGTTCAGGTTAAACGGATGTTCGCTCAGGTGAGACAGTTCGTCGAAAAGCAGTTCCATATCATTCGTTCCGCTCTCTCCCGATGCGGACAATTCTTCCGGATATTGCATCCATTCAGTGTTGCCGGAATTGATTTGTGCGTTTAATTCGCTGAGAATAAATAATAAAATGATACTAAATATTGGCTTCATAGACATTTTGTTTTGGTTAAGATGTTGTAAAGGTACAATGAATTTGAAAATGAAACAAGCATCTTGTTTCCAAAGGGGACCGCCGTTATTACGAGCCGCGTAGCGGCGTGGCAATCCGGATAAAAAATTCTATTCCTTAGTATCTCCACTCTAATTCCATAGTGGGTCGTTGCCTGCAACGATGGTGAGTCGTTACTTGCAACTAATGCGAAAGCAAGGTGGGGAGAGGGGTGGAAAAGAGGTGGTGTTTCTTTATGGATTGCTTCGGGCGAAGCCTTCGCAATGACGGGGCAAAGGTAAACTCTTCTTTTATATCTGCAAATCTGCGTCTACGATTTCGACATACATTTCCTGTTCCTCGTCCCATTCAAATTCGCAGCCTGCGGGAGCGGAAAGTATGGCGTCCAGCGCCGGGTTGATTGACAGCATTTGTTCCGGATAGACTGATTCAATATTCACAGGATTGTCCAGGTATTCCTCGTCCTCGTCGCCGTAGAGGAATCGCCATCCGCTGTCAATATTATTTTCCGAAAAATCTCGGTAACAGTAACCGATATGATCGGTTTCCAATGCCCTTTTGGAAACAAAGGCATAATTTTTCACATCTTCCCGCTTCTCGGGAATGTCACCATTAGTTGTTGATTTTTCTTGCTTGTCCATTACCTTAATTTTTGAGCAATATAAATTTTTGTAGCAAAGGTAATACTTTACCAATAAAAAAACAAAGAGATTTGGCGCTCCGGATATCAGTACTTCTGCTCAATATCCCCTTCCAGCATCATATTAATATAAAGATCCGAAATCTTCGCCGTATCAGCGTTCAGCCCCATAATCATACCGCGCAGACCACGATACAGGTTTGGGTCGCTGTCGATTACAAGGTTTTGAGGCGCATAATAACCGGAAATGGTTTTTAACAGGAGGTCCTTTGCCTGCTGGTTTTGGTACAGAAATTCTTTAATGACAACGCTGTTTGCACGTCGGGAGGTGAACGCGACACCCTGCTTGCCGATGAATAGAACGCCGTTTTCGTTAAATAAATCATGGAGAATATGCCTGAACTGGGTTTCGGTTTTCAGTATTACCTGCGGGATTGCCGACAGCAAGCGGGAATAGGTCGAATAGACGGATTGAACGTCGGCGATTTCTCTTGCGTTGCCGTATATATATACACGGAAAGGGATTTCGGGATGTTGCGAATTATGAAAGGTTTTGCTTTCAGGCAAAAATGGGGACGAAACACATACGTTATAGCCGAATTTTTCATAGAACCGAAACAGCCATGTTTCTTGCGGGATGAGGAAAGTATAGTCATAATGCTTTGCCCGCATCGTTTCAAACGAAGCATACATCAAGGCTTTCATGAATCCTCTGCGCCGGAAATCGGGATGGGTCATCGCGCCTGAAATATATCCGGCTTGCAATGTTTCACTGTGGTTTTTCAATGTGTAGGGGATCATTTGCAGCGCGGCAACAACTTCGCGATCTTCCAGATAAACAAGGGTTTCGTCGTTTTTATATACCTCGCGGAAATAAAAATCAATGAAAGAATCGGTATCAGTCGGAAAACTGCATTTCCACATAATCTTCAGTGCCGGCTTGTACCCGTCTTCGCTAAACGTAATCATAACACCATTTTTTTACTCTCACTTAATTCTTTTTTTAAGAATACCTTTTTCGAGCAGGATGGAAGGATGATACGACAGTTTCGCTTTGCGGAGCGACTCCAGTCCAAGGTCTTCTTCGCGGTTAATATAAAGATAGCCGGCACAGTTGCGTTCGGCAAACTGGCGGTTCATCATTGCAAATCCACCGTCAATTTCATATAAACTCTTTTCGGCATAAACACCGAAAGTGTCTTTGGTCAGAGGTTGGCCATAGGAATAAGCAAGTATTTTCCCCTCAATTCTTAAAGCGCCGCCAGCCAGCCCAAGCCGTTCAAAATATTTGAAAGCCCTGTGAGTAGCAATGAGTTCCTCAGCAAGGGATTGTTCACTGTTGCATCCGCCGTTTTCAGCGCACCAGCGGCGGTACAGGTCGAGGCAGTCGGGAATAATCGCCTGCGTTATCGGCTCATATTCCCACGTATAGTTCCGCATAAACTTATTGATATGATTCCGCTTGGACTGATATTTTTTCCCCGCAAGTGAGATTAAGTCTTCCGACAAATAAATATATTCCGACCAGTTCGGGTTGGTTTTATACGTAAATTCACCCGGCATACATGCCTCAATTAGATCATACATGCGCTGCGTTACGGAAAATATTTGCAGTGGGATCCCGCGTTTCCCAGCGTCCTGCGTCAGGCGATTGATCGCCTGTTTCAAATCGCCATCGCCGACCGGAAACAGGTAAGCCCACTGTTCATACGCTTTGAAAAAGAAGAACAGAAACCCATCCTGAACGGCATACAAAGTCCGGAAAGAATTTTGCCAGCAGAAAATATTGGCAAACGAAAAATCACAATTCCGGAAATCCGTTTTATCAAAAAAATACTGGATACGATCTTTGTCCTCGATCGTAACCGGTTTGAAATCAAGCATGTTTTATTATTATTTTGTTATATAATCCTCAGCACCCGCATGGAGTTGCGCAAGCGCCCAGCAAACAGCAAATTAACATAACAATCGCACAAAAAACAATCTCCTTCATAACCCCTAACCTCTTAATTCCTATTAAAAATCTCATGATAGACAATTGCTTTCCGCGCTTCCTCCGGATCGGAGAGGTCGATATTGTTGCCTTCATATTCAACGGCATCGTGGAAATCAGCAGCGGCTTTGGCAACAACGTGCTGTTTCTTCTCAGGCATACGAACTTTCGGGGAAGCCGGTGCTACGATCTTTTCTTCAAGGATCGGCTCATAAACGAACGGCTGCTGCTGTGGAAATACTTCGTCGGGAAACACGTCTTCGGGGAATACGTTCTTTTTCACCGGACGCTTCTTTTTAAAAAGGGAAATAACAATTGAGGCAACGATTATTAATAAAGGAATGTATTTGGATGACTTTTCCATAATTTGATTGTTTTTGCACCCCAAAGGTAATGTTTTTTTATTTCGTAACCCAAATTTCCATGCTTCCCATTTTGAATTAATAAATATTCGTTACCTTTGCGCAGATTTTCAAGAAAATATATGATAAAAATAACATTTCCGGATGGTTCCACTCGCGAATACCCGAAAGGAACAACTGCTATACAAATAGCGGAAAATATCAGTCCTCGCTTGGCTCAAGATGTTCTGTCTGCCGGCATTAACGGCGAAATGTGGGATTTGTCGCGCCCCATTGATTCGGATGCCGCTATTCAATTATATAAATGGGAGGATAAAGAAGGGAAGCACGCTTTTTGGCATTCTTCCGCGCATTTATTGGCTGAAGCCCTGCAAATATTGTATCCTAATATCAAATTCGGGATAGGACCGGCAATCGAAAACGGTTTTTATTATGACGTAGATTCTGGCGAAGGCGTAACAATCAAAGATTCCGATCTTCCCGCTATCGAGAAGAAAATGCAGGAATTGGCGGCGGAGAAAAGTCCGATTCGGCGGGAAAGCATTGCCAAATCCGATGCTTTGAAACTGTTCGGCGATAGGAACGAACCCTATAAAACCGAATTGATTGGCGAATTGGCAGATGGAATTATCACGACTTACACGCAGGGCGCATTTACCGACCTTTGCCGGGGCCCGCATTTGCCCAACACTTCCTATATTAAAGCAATTAAACTGACAACGATAGCCGGAGCTTATTGGCGCGGCGATGAAAAACGCCAGCAATTGACCCGTATTTACGGGATTACTTTCCCGAAAAAGAAGCTTTTGGACGAATACCTTGCTTTATTGGAAGAAGCCAAAAAGCGCGACCACCGGAAAATCGGCAAGGAAATGGAACTGTTCACTTTCTCTCAAAACGTGGGGCAAGGGTTGCCGCTCTGGCTGCCGAAAGGTACGCAGTTGCGCCTGAAATTAGAAGATTTTCTTAAAAACATACAAAAACAATACGGTTATCAGCAAGTGATTACGCCGCATATCGGGAATAAAACTCTGTATGTAACTTCCGGTCATTATGCGAAATATGGAAAGGATTCTTTCCAACCGATTCTTACGCCTGAAGAAGGCGAAGAGTTTTTGTTGAAACCGATGAATTGTCCTCATCATTGTGAGATATACAAGGCTTTTCCCCGTTCTTATAAGGAGTTGCCGCTCCGGTTGGCTGAGTTTGGAACGGTTTACCGTTATGAGCAAAGCGGGGAATTGCACGGATTAACGCGCGTGAGAGGTTTTACGCAGGACGATGCGCATATTTTCTGCACGCTCGAACAGGTCAAAGAAGAATTTATCAAGGTGATGGAAATTATCCATATCATTTTCCGCGCCTTGAATTTTAAAGATTATGAAGCGCAGATTTCTTTGCGTGACCCCGCAAACAAGGAAAAATACATCGGCTCGGACAAAAATTGGCAGCAAGCCGAAAAAGCCATCATTGAAGTTTGTGAAGAAAAAGGAGTCAAAGCGAGAATCGAATTGGGCGAAGCCGCTTTTTATGGTCCCAAGTTGGATTTTAAGGTAAAGGACGCTTTGGGGC
This sequence comes from Dysgonamonadaceae bacterium, assembly GCA_031260235.1. Classification (GTDB taxonomy): domain Bacteria; phylum Bacteroidota; class Bacteroidia; order Bacteroidales; family Azobacteroidaceae; genus Azobacteroides. The sequence continues at coordinate 9,828 of JAIRKG010000090.1, forward strand.
GGCGTTGGCAGTTAGGCACCATTCAGGTTGATTATAATTTACCGGAACGTTTTGAATTGGAATATGTCGGTGCGGACAATCAAAAACACCGTCCGGTTATGATTCACCGTGCGCCGTTCGGCTCTATGGAACGCTTTGTGGCTGTATTGATAGAACATACGGCAGGGAAATTTCCACTGTGGTTGGTTCCCGACCAGGCAGTGATTATTCCGGTCAGCGAAAAGTTCAACGCTTATGCAGAGAAGGTAGCCAACGAATTAAAGAAAAAGGATATTCGCGTCGTCATTGATGACCGAAACGAAAAAATCGGACGCAAAATCAGGGACAACGAGCTGAAAAAAATACCTTATTTATTAGTTGTAGGCGAAAAAGAAATCGAAAATAATGAAATTTCCGTAAGAAAACAGGGAGAAGGAGATATGGGGTCAATGAAAATCACTAACTTTGCAGAAATTATAGATAATGAAATTGAAAAACAAAGTCTCGTTAATTCATAAATGAAGAAAGACAGTCTCAAAGATCAGTACCGACTCAATGAAAGCATCTTGGCAAAAGAAATTCGTTTGGTGGGAGAAAATGTGAAACAGGGTATCTATCCGCTAAGTGAGGCTTTAGAAATTGCCGAAAATCAAAATCTGGATTTAATCGAAATTTCGCCAAATGCCGAGCCGCCTGTTTGCAGGATTCTGGATTATCAAAAGTTCGTCTACCAGCAGAAGAAGCGACAGAAAGAACAGAAAGCCAAATCTGTGAAAGTTATAGTCAAAGAAATTCGATTTGGCCCGCAAACTGACGATCATGACTATAGTTTCAAGTTAAAACATGCAAAAAACTTCCTCGAAGAAGGCGCAAGAGTGAAAGCCTATGTGTTTTTCAGGGGAAGAGCGATACAATTCAAAGAGCAGGGGGAAGTGTTATTACTACGCTTTGCCAACGATTTGGAAGATTATGCGAAAGTGGAACGATTACCTTTATTAGAAGGTAAAAAAATGATTATTATGTTAGCACCCAAGAAATTGGCGGCTGAACAAAAGAAATTAATAGTGGAGCAAAAGAAACTTGTGAAACGAAGCGATATCGAGAAGCGAGAAAAAGAATAGAGAGTAAACTCCTTAAAATAATTAAATAATAAACTAAATTTAAAACAAACATGCCTAAAGTGAAAACTAATTCCGGTGCCAAAAAAAGATTCGCTCTTACCGGAACAGGAAAAATCAAGAGAAAACATGCTTATAAAAGTCATATTCTAACGAAGAAGACTAAAAAGCAGAAGAGACGGTTAACACATTTCACCATTCTGAGCAAAGCAAATGAGCGGAGCGTGAAAGAAATGTTGGGAATGAAATAACCTGTAAAGAGAGAGTTTTTCACGATTTATTAACAGAGCGTTAGCACAAAAGACCGTTTCAATACGACGCTAACAATCACAATCATTTTAATTAATTATGCCGAGATCAGTCAATCATGTAGCATCAAGAGCTAAAAGAAAAAGAATCCTCAAATTGACAAGAGGTTATTATGGCGCAAGAAAAAATGTATGGACAGTCGCCAAAAACACATGGGAAAAAGGTTTAACGTATGCGTTCCGCGACAGGAGGGCTAAGAAGCGTAATTTCCGCAGTTTATGGATACAGCGTATTGGGGCGGCGGCCCGTTTGGAAGGAATGTCTTATTCCCAATTAATGGGCGCGTTGCACAAAAACGGAATAGAAATTAACCGCAAAGTTCTTGCCGATTTGGCAATGAATCATCCCGAAGCGTTTAAAGCCATTGTAGATAAAATAAGGTAAGATTATATCCTATCAAACCGCGTATAAGGTTTTAAAGCCTCAGGGATCAAAATACCGTCGGGAGTCTGGTTGTTTTCCAACAAAGCCGCTACAATGCGGGGCAAAGCAAGCGCACTCCCGTTTAATGTGTGACACAAGTGTATTTTTTTATCTTCGCCGCGATAACGGCATTTCAACCGGTTTGCTTGATAGCTTTCAAAATTGGAAACCGAACTTACTTCCAGCCAGCGGCACTGCGCCGCCGAAAATACTTCAAAATCAAACGTCAATGCGGAAGTGAAACTCATATCCCCACCACTGAGCCGCAGAATGCGCCAGGGCAGTTCCAGTTTTTCGACCAAAGTCTGCACATAATCAACCATTTCCTGCAAAGACTCATAAGAACGTTCGGGCTTCTCAATCCGAACGATTTCCACTTTATCAAACTGATGCAGTCGGTTTAAGCCGCGCACATCTTTACCGTAAGAACCTGCTTCCCGACGGAAACAAGCCGAGTATGCCGTGTTTTTGACCGGCAAATCTTTTTCTTCCAAAATAACGTCGCGGTAAATATTGGTAACCGGAACTTCTGCAGTCGGAATCAAATATAAATCATCCAATCCGACATGGTACATTTGTCCCTCTTTATCGGGCAATTGCCCCGTTCCGTAACCCGAATCGACATTCACTGCATAAGGCGGTTGAATTTCCACATAACCGGCTTCGCGGGCATTATCCAAAAAGAAATTAATCAGTGCGCGTTGCAATTGAGCGCCTTTTTGTTTGTAAACAGGAAAACCGGCGCCGGCAATTTTCACGCCCAATTCAAAATCAATCAAATCATATTTTTTCGCTAATTCCCAATGCGGAAGCGCATTTGCGTGCAACACGGGGATCACGCCGCCGGTTTTTTCCACCACATTGTCTTCGGCGCTTTTGCCTTCAGGAACGCTGTCGGCGGGAAGGTTGGGAATTTGCCACAATAATTCGGTCAGTCGTTTTTCGGATGCTTTCATGTCCGATTCCAATTGTTTGTTGCTTTCTTTCATCTCGGCGACCTGTATGCGAGCAGATTCGGCGGCTTCTTTTTGTCCTCCTTTCATTAACAGGCCGATTGATTTCGACAAACGATTCAATTCGGAAAGGTTGCCGTCTAATTGCTGTTGAGCGGCTTTCCGTTTTCTGTCGGTTTCAATCACATCATTGATAATATCCCTGGCATCATAATGTTTCTTTGCCAGTTTATCAATCACTTCCTGCGTATTTTCCGTAATAACTTTGAGTATAAGCATGATTTTTTGTTAAAATAAGGTACAAAACTACAAAAAATTTCCTTGTCAATCCCTAAAAGCAGAGCCAACACATTTAATTTTTAATAGAGAGCGGTGGGGCGGTTCGAAATGACGTGTGAGCAATCGGCGCGCCCGCTGCCACGACGATTGCCCCACTGGTGGAGAGAGCCATCTATGCCTTCTATGGGGTGATGAAAAATAAACAACTATTGACGCCGAATTATAACCAAATTTTGGTTTGTTCAACGCTAATCACTACTTTTGCGCAGCAAAGAAACAAATTTTCGGATGAAAAGATTATTATTCCTTTTGTGTAGCGTGTTTTGCCTGCAAATAGTCGTAGCGCAACGTTCGGCCGGCTATATTTCTACCGATCAACTTTTTAAGGAAAGCAAATGGTTGTATGACAATCAAAACTATGCCGGTTGTATTGATAAACTCCTTCAATTCAAGTCGGTTGCCATTAGCGAAGAATGGGATC
>JAIRKG010000111.1 GCA_031260235.1 Dysgonamonadaceae bacterium
CCGTTTTTGGAGAATACCGGAATAAGTCAGGCCTTGTCTTTGCTGAAACTGCGCGTCAGCGGGGGGACGGTGGGCAATCAGGAAGGCATCGGAGAAAATGAGTTCCTGCAAACCCTTACTGCAGTTCGCTATGGCGGCGGCACGGCATATACCATCAACAACAGCGGCAATGAGAATTTACGGTGGGAAAAAACCGCGCAATATAATGCCGGTATCGATGCCGGACTGTGGAACAACCGCCTTACCGCAACGGTTGACGTTTACTATAAAAGAACTTCCGACCTCCTGTTGCGTATACCGCCGAAATTGGGCGAAAGCAATCCCCAATTAGTAAATGCCGGAAACGTCGATAACAAAGGTATTGAATTGGGAATCAATGCTACGTTGCCGACTAATCACAAATGGCGGTGGAATGTTGCAGTCAATGCAGCCCGCAACATAAACCGCATAACAGCGCTCTATGAGGATGCTGCGGAAATGACGGTCAGCGGCGTGGAAATACTAAAGGTTGGCGAGGCTATCGGACAGTTCTACGGCTTGCGGTTCGACGGCATAGTACAGCAGGGTGAAGACGTTTCCAAACTGCCGACTTCCCCTTCCTACACTACGCCGCAAGCCGGAGACCCGAAATATTATGACAAAAACGGTGATAATCACATAGATTCACAAGACAGAATAACGCTGGGTAGCCGACAGCCCGAATATACTTTCGGACTGTCGAATACGCTGAATTATGGTCGTTTCGACCTGTACGTTTCTTTGCAGGGAGCGCAGGGAAACAAAGTATATAATCAACTGCGGCGTTTTTTGGAAATTCCAACCGACAGTTACAATCACTCGGCAACGCTATTGGAGGCGTGGACAGTAAACAATCCGTCCAATACCGTCCCAAGAATAACGCAGAGCCGGTATTCATCCGAATTAGACAGCCGATATGTTGAAGACGCTTCATACTTGCGCTTGAAAATATTGACGGCAGGTTATACCTTGCCGGTTACTCCGAAAATAAACCTGCATCTTTTTGCCACAGTGCAAAACCTGTTTACGCTTACGCGCTATAAGGGGTATGATCCCGAAATAGCAGTGGGGACGGATTTGGGTATTTATCCGGGGGCGAGGACGATTATCGTGGGGGCGAACGTTTCGTTATAATAGTTTATATTTTTTATTCATAATTTATTTTTTTTATTCACAATTTAATTTTTAGTACAAATGAAACGAACAAGTTTAGCAAGTTTTTGGAAGGTTTTCGTAACCTTATGTGTAGTAGCGGTATCATTATCTCTCGCTTCGTGCGGTGATGATGAACCTGATGGGGGCGAAGTTATCAATTGGGATTCGCCCATTAAGAGTGAACGGGAAGCGTTAGCCATTGCAGCAGGCGCTTATCCCGATTGGGGACGGTTGAGTTCGTCTTTTTCTTTCCTTTTGGAATCGGCAACGGAATCAACCGTCAGTTTTGAAGGCGAAGAGGATGCAGACGGTCCTCTGGTAAGTAGGTTTGAAACCAATGTAAACAATTGGTATCCTACAAAGATTTTCAATTATCTTTATGTGAGCATCGGCGAGGCAAACAAAGCCGTTACCAAACTCGATTCGTCCTATGTCGGCGGAAACCTTACGCAGACAACCATCGATCTGGCAAAGGGCAGGGCAAAGTTCATTCGCGGGCTGGCTTATCTCTATCTGGTGCAGTTGTGGGGTGAAGTACCGGTTTTCACCTCGCCGTCTCCCACAAATGCCGAGCGCACAACGCGCAAGTCGATAGACGAAGTTTATACGCAGATTGTTACGGATTTGACGGAAGCAGAAAAATTGCTGCCCGATTACGACGAAAACCGTTTCAATCCGAGTAAAGGATCGGCAAATGCCATTCTTGCCCGCGCCTATCTGCAATGGGCAAGCAAACCGCTTTCACAGTCGGAAGTAGCCGCAATCGCAAGCAGCAAAATCGATCCTTCCGCCCCGGTGTGGGATAATGCCCGCCTACAAAAAGTAGTGGAACATGCCGACAAGGTGATCAACAGCGGCAACTTCCAGTTGGAAGCCAATTTCGAGGATTTGTGGGGCGTACAAGCGGAAAACCGTTCACCGGAACATATCTTTACTTTCCGTCACGACGGCGACGGGAATGGCGACAAACAAGGCAATCACCAAACGCATTGTCCGTTCACTTTCGGTTTCGACCTTTATGCAGACAACCATATCGGTCCCGCCGACGTAACGCTGCTCAACTGGTTTGAATCGGGCGATAAGCGCAAACGCTTTTCTATCACGGAAACATTATATAATGCGAACGAAAAAGTAGGTAGCATAGATCCTGATGAGCCAGCAAACTACAGAAGGTACGATTTTGTATTTCCTATTACCTCGCCACGCTATGCCAAGTGGATTCACCGCTACAACAGAACGTCACTGATTGAGGTCGCTCCGGATCAAGGCGTTAACTATGCGGGACAGCCCAACAACATCGACCGCGTGGAAATACGCTTTGCCGATGTGATTCTCTATAAAGCGGAAGCCAAATACTACCTCAACAGCGGCGACAAAGGTCTTGCGGAAGTCAATCAAATCAGATCTCGTGCTGGACTGTCGCCTTTATCAACATTGACAAAAGACGCTTTGGAAAAGGAATATAAACTGGAACAGTTTTTTGAACAGCGCAACTGGGTAAATCTCACCCGCTGGCGCACACTGATTAAAACAGTGCTGACAGTGGAAAACTATGAGTATTTCAAACCTGAATACGCCGCAGAAGACGCCATCATAGCCGCACACGGAGAGGAAGTGTCGGGTAGCCAATACCCCACCTCGACAAACTATCCATTCTTTGTGAAGATTCATACGCATCTTCATAAGAAATACGACAACGTGGACGGACACTTCTACCGTTTCCCCATTCCCAAAGGACTTACCGGAACCGATTTGGGTATACCGCAGAATCCGGGATATTGACAACATATTTTTTATCCATTTAAGTATAGTAGACAGAAAAAAACACGATTAAAATTAATCATAATTGAAACCGGAGGTTTCGCGTGATGCGACGCCTCCGGTTTTTTCCTGGATTGCTTCGCTTCGCTCGCAATGACGTGTGGAGCGCGGGGAAGCCTTCCCCCGCAGGCTTAATCGCCGGAATTATTTTAACCGCACCGCCACAATTCTCCCTTTCTCCACTTTGCTCCCCGCCGCAACCGACTGGGATACAACCGTCCCCACTCCCGTCAAACTAACGTGTAATCCGGCGCTTTCCAAAGCATAAACAGCATCTTTAGCGCCCATGCCTGTTATATTCGGCACTATATTATCCGATACGTTTCTGTCGTTAAGCAATACGCAGTCGTTCTCCGTGCGGGCGCTCATCCATTTGCCTTTCAGGTTGTCGTCATCGTATTTCACGTCCAATTTTTTCATGGCATATTTTGAATGTTCGGACAAACCGCTTTTCACGAGCGGCATTTTGGGCATAATTGTATCGTTATATGCCGTTAACCTGTGATTTGCAGCGATGTTTTGTACAAAAACATCTTCGGCAATCCGTTTAAAAACCCTTCCGCTCATGTATCCGCCCGAAGCGCTGCCGTTGCGGGGTTTCCGGATGACGACGATGCAGGAATACAGCGGATCGCCGGAAGGGAAATAACCACAAAAAGACACATGGTGGCTCAATCCGCCGGATTTGTAGCCTGCAGCGCCTTGCGAAATCTGGGCTGTTCCTGTTTTCCCTGAAATCCTGACTAATTCGGAACGGGCCGGTTTCCCCGTCCCTTGCGGATGATTGACCACGCTGTCCAGCATTTCCCGAATATGCCGCAACGTCTGGGTGGAACAAATATGCTTTTTGAGTATGACCTCCGTTTTTTTCTCTTTCACATGGCCGTCTTCCCTGATTTCTCTCACGAAAACAGGCTTGACCATCGTTCCGTTATTAGCGATAGCATTGAAAAAAGTCAAAGTATAAATCGGTGGAATCTGCGTTTCATATCCGAAAGACATCCATGGCAAAGTTGTTTTGTACCAAGTATCCGGAGATGTTTTGGGATGTCTGATCCGCGCAATGCCATATCCCGGAATATCCAGTTGAAAATCCTGATTAAAGCCCAAACGGTAAAGCCCGTCCACATATCTGCCCGGATTGTTTCCGTAAGACTTCAGGATAATTTTTGCGACGCCGATATTCGACGAAAACCAAATGGACTTTGCGGCGGTTATCATTCCATAACCGCCGCGATTGGCGTTATGGTCGCGTAAAATTGAGCCTGCATAATCAAAAACGCCGTTCCCTACATCGACCGGATCGTCCGGCTGAACGAGGCCGTCGTCCAGGGCTACCATCATCGAGGCTACCTTAAATGTCGATCCCGGTTCGTTCAAATCCGCCACGGCATAGTTTTTCGTTTCGCCCCACACGCCTTCACGGATGCGTCCCAGATTGGCAATCGCCTTTATCTCACCGGTTTTCACTTCCATAAGCACAGCCGTTCCCGATTCGGCGTCTAATTCCCGCAACTTTTCCAGCAGCGCTTTTTCAGTAATATCCTGCATGTTGATGTTGATTGTTGAAATAATATCGCAGCCATGAACGGGTTTTTTGTCCGTCACGTGAATATTGCGTCCCTGTATTCGCTGGCGGGTTCCTGTGCCGGGGTGGCCTCTCAAAAGGGAATCGAAAGCCAGTTCCAGTCCGTTTTTCCCGCCTTTGTCAAATTCTCCATAAATATCGCCGATTGTCCGTGAAGCCAGTGTGCCGTAAGGTTTGACTCTTCTTACGAAGCTTCGCGCATAGAGTCCCGATTTGTTTTGCCCTTGCCTGAAAAACGGCATTTGCCGGATGACTTTCAACTGCAAATAGTTTACATCGCCTATATTTAACAGGTATTCCCTGTTTCTCGGCGAACGCTGCCGCCATCCTCTCATGATGTGCGCTTCGTAAGTTGCAGCCGATTTATCAGGAAACATTTTATTTAATTCTTTCGACAGCGGCTTGATGTATTTCATCAAAGTATCTTTTTTCACGCCTTCCGCCCAAAAATCCAGATAAAGCCGGTAGCGATATTCCGAAGTTGCCATCAATTCGTGATTATCCGAATAAATATTGCCGCGTACAGCCGGAATGGGAATCCCTGTCCGGATTGTTTTTTCGCCGAGTTCCCGCCAAAAATTCCCTTCCACAAAAGATACCATAACCGCCCGCACAACAATCGTAACGACAATCGCGCCAAAAAACAAAGCGATAAGAAAATAGTTTCTTTGAATTTTTTTGTTGTTATTGAGATCTTTTGCCATCAATCTTTATTTAATTTTATATACCGACACTTTCGACGCCTTCAATTCGATGTTTTTGCCGGCAAGCATTTCTTCTATCTGCGACAGGCGGCTGTTAGACGTTAGCTGGGTTGATATAATTAAACTTTCATATTTTACGTCTTGCAATTCTATCTTTAAGTTTTCTATTTCCGTCAGTTTTTTCATGCAGTAATATCTGTTGCTGATGAAAAGAATAATCAGGAAACCGATTAAAACCAGCAGTTTGGATTGCCGTATCACGAAATCCTCGGTCAGAAGTCCGCCACCCAAAATATGTGAAAGCGAATGTTTCTTTTTCTTTGTATTCTTTGATTCAGCCATTGTATTCTGTTTTTTCTGCAATTCTTAATTTCGCGCTACGTGAACGGGGATTGTTTTCTATTTCCTCCATAGTTGGAACAATTACTTTACTATTGATCAACCGGAAAGGAGTCAATACGTTTCCATAAAAATCCTTTTTAACGGCGCCGTCAAAATCGCCGGTCTTGAAAAAGTTCTTCACCAGGCGGTCTTCCAAAGAGTGGTAAGTGATTACGACCATGCGTCCGCCGGATTTCAACAGCTCGGCGGCTTGCCGCAACATTTCTTTCAAGGCTTCCAGTTCCTCATTCACCTCAATGCGCAAAGCCTGAAAAGTCTGAGCCATTTGTTTTTTCTCTTTTTCGCGGCTGAAGAACGGTTTCAGAATATCCCGAAAGTCACGAACTGTCCGGATTTTCCGGTTTTCTCTGGCGCGGACGATGGCTTTGGCAATAGCCCGCGAACTTTTCAGTTCGCCGTAGCGGTAAAAAACATCGGCTAAAGTTTCTTCCGGATAGGTATTCAAAATATCCGCCGCCGTTGTACCTGCCTGTCTGTTCATCCGCATGTCCAAATCGCCGTCGAAGCGAAAAGAAAAGCCTCGCGTTTCATCGTCGAAGTGCCGCCACGAAACGCCTAAATCGGCAAGCAAACCGTCGATTTTCTCCACATTATACCAGTCCATAAAGTTGGAAAGGTAGCGAAAATTACTTCTGACGAAAGTGAACTGCTTGCAGGAGAACGCGTTTTTTTCGGCGTCCTTATCCTGGTCAAAAGCATAAAGACTTCCTTTTTCATTCAACCGGTTCAGAATTTCCCGCGAATGTCCGCCGCCGCCAAATGTTACATCCGCATAAATTCCGTCCGGACGGATATTCAGCCCTTCGATACTTTCGTTCAAAAGCACAGGTATGTGATATGTTACCGTTTCTTTCATAAATGTTCATTTTCGCCGCGTAAAAGTACAAAATATCCGCTGATCCATATTCCATTTCGGCGTTTTTTTTGTGAAGTTACTAACGTCCCCTACGATGTGCCGCCTAAGGCTCCGACAATGTGTCGATTATTGATTATCTTTGCCGCTTCAATATCCCTTTTTTATGCCGCAATTAAAAATCTACAAAGCATCTGCCGGGTCGGGCAAGACCTATACGCTGGCGAAAGAATACATCAAGGAATTGCTCATTGGCGATTTCGACGATAATTACCGGCATATTCTCGCGGTTACTTTCACCAAAGACGCTACCGGCGAAATGAAAAACCGTATTTTGGCTGAACTCTACGGATTGGCGTTTAATACCGTTGATTCGCAGGGTTTTCTGGCGTCCGTCGCAGCAGCGTTGCGCGAAACGGGACAACCGGCGGACGAGGCGCTTATCAGGGAGAAGTCGCGCCGGGTTTTGGATGCTATCTTACATGATTACAGCCATTTGCATATAACGACCATCGACAGTTTTTTTCAGAAAATACTCCGCAATCTGGCTCGCGAATTGGGTAAAGGGTCGCGGTTTAATCTCGAAATGAATACTGCCCGCGTGCGTTCCGACGCTGTCGGGCAAATGGTCGAGAATGCTCACCAAAATCCGCAACTCCTGCAATGGCTGACGACTTACGTTGAGAATAAACTCGAACAGGACGGTAACTGGCATTTCAAAGACGAGATTTACCGCTTCAGTGCGTGTATATATGACGAGTTCTTCCAGGAACATGAACAGCTGTTGCATAAGCAATTAGAAGATAATTCAGACGTTTTTGAACATCTGAAAACACAGCATCAGACGTTGCTGAAAGAGTATAAGGGCTTTTTTCAAACGACATGGAAAAAGGTATCGGCTTTGCTGATTAATAACAGTTTGGAGGCTGCCGACTTTATACAGAAAGGCGCGGTATTTACTTTTTGGAAAAACCTGGCGGACAACCGGCGGGGCGAGATGGGCAAAAGCATTGCCAAACTGATAGACAGCCCCGAAAACTGGTCGACGAAGACGAGCAAACGCAGGGACGATGTTATTGCATTGGCAGAAAGCGACCTGTGCGAGTTGCTTCGGAAAACGTCCGATATGCTGCAAAAGCAAAACACTTCGCGCCTGATTCTCGGCAACATTCACCAACTGGGTTTGGTATGGCATATTACCAACGAAATCAACGGGATGAATGCCGAAAACAATCGCTTTATACTGTCGGATACGGCTTTGTTCCTTAACCGGATGATCGACCATTCCGATTCGCCGTTTATATACGAGAAAATCGGTGCGGAAATCCGGCATGTGATGATTGACGAGTTTCAGGATACCTCGCGCCTGCAATGGGGAAATTTCAAAGTCTTACTGTCTGATATTCTTGCCAATAACCGGTTCAGTATGATTGTCGGCGACGTTAAACAGTCGATTTACCGCTGGCGGAACGGCGATTGGCGGATACTGAACAGTGTGGGCGGCGAATTGTCGGTTCATCCCACTGTGCTTGAATATAACTTCCGTAGCAAAAAGCGGATAGTCGAATTCAACAATGCTTTTTTCGCCGGGGCAGGGGAAACTTTAGATCGGAAGTTCAAGGAGGAGCTCGGCGAATTGACCGACTCGCCCTTTGCTTCGATTTATGCGGCGGAGGAAGTCGCCCAGAAGCCGCATAAAACTGCCGATGCGGGATACGTGAGCATTGATTTCCTGCAAGACGGGGAGAAGGAGAAATATAAAGATGTGGTATTGCGCCGGTTGCTCGAAACGGTAGAGGCGTTGCGCAAGGCGGGAGTGCAGGCTAATGATATTTGTATTTTGGTGCGGAACAACAGTCAAATTAAGGTGATAGCTGAATATTTGGCTGCGCTGAAGATGGATTATCCGGAGTTGGCTGCCGGAAACTACTTGAATATTGTGTCTAACGAGGCGTTTCGGTTGGATAATTCTTTGGCGGTTAGGATTATTGTGGAGGCTTTGAAGATGACCGTCGGATTAAACCAAGGGGAAAAAGGGGATTTTGATGCGATAGAGCGGATGCCTTTGCTGGAGTTAATTTCTTATTTTTACCGGCTTTATAATTTGAAAGCAATTGAGGGGCAATCGGCTTATCTCTTTTTCTTTTTTGACGCTATCAATCAATATATGAAGAACAATTCGTCGGATATTCATTCTTTTATTGCCTTTTGGGACGGGGAGATGTCGCAGAAAACCATTCCTGCGGGCGAGGGCATCGACGGTGTTCGCGCCATGACGATTCATAGGTCGAAGGGGCTACAATTCCATACCGTTTTGCTTCCTTATTGCACATGGGAACTCAATCCGCACAAAAACTCCGTTGTCTGGTGCAAGCCGAAAGAAGGATATTATGACCTTGAACTGCTGCCGGTCAACTATTCCGAGCGCATGGGCGGGACGATATTCTCCGGCGAATACCAGCAAGAAATGTCGCTCTCGTGGCTCGACAACCTGAATCTGCTTTATGTTGCCTTCACGCGGGCAGAGTGCAATTTGATTATCTTCGGGAAGCATAAGAAAACCCTTTCAGGGCAGGAGCAGATTAAGACTGTTTCGGATTTACTGCAATGGACTGTTGCCGATTTGAATGGAAATTGGGATAACGAAAGGCTGCATTTCGACTGGGGAACGCTCGAACAAACCGCTGCTCCGCAAGCAGAAAAAACGGATAATATCCTGAAACAGACGCTGCCCCTGCTGCCCGTCGAGTTTGTTTCCGAAGCGTTTCAGGAAGGCAAATCTATCTTCAAGCAGTCGAATAAATCGCGCGACTTCGTCGACCCCGATATTTCCCCCCGCAGGAAATACATCGAATATGGAAATATGATGCACGCGCTCTTTGCTGCCGTCCGGACGATAGACGACATTGAAAATGCCGTCAGTAGACTTGTATTGGACGGCATTATCCTGCCCGACGAAAAGGAATACTACGCCGGCAAGGTAAGGGAAGCGATCAAAAAGGCAGGAGTGGAAGACTGGTTTTCAGATAAATATACTATCTATACCGAGTTTTCCATCCTCGTAGAAGAGAGCGGAGAAATAACAACCAAACGTCCCGACCGCGTACTTCTGTCGAAAACCGAAACGATTGTTATTGACTATAAATTCGGTGCTCCACATCCCGACCACGAAAAGCAAATGCGGCAATATGTTGCGCTTTTGCAGGAGATGGGCTATCCGCAGGTGAAGGATCATTTGTGGTATGTGGTATTGTAGATGTTGCATTAGAGTGCAGATCACCTCTGCATTAGGGTGCAGATCGCCTCTGCATTAGAGTGCAGATCGCCTCTGCATTAGAGTGCAGACCCTCCCTCCCGCAGTATGCGAAACAAACTCCGGCGCATAAAGGCATTGAATAGTTGTAATTCCATTGGAATAGTTTCCTTCACTTGTTATATATAAGGGATATTCAAAAACATACGTTCCTTTCGGTAAATTATAGAAATAATAATTCATTGAAGCGTCTTTGGGCGACAGGTAATAGACTGCGCCTTGTGCCCGGCGGATTCCCGACAGTTGTTCGACCGGTTCAAAGCAGGAGGCACGCATGTCTTTCAACAAAACATATTCAAAATCCCTGTCCGCACGAACAAGCAGGCGCACAATGACTTTATTCCCGACTTTCAAAGTCCCTGTTATCTGTTTTTCCACATTCAGTCCGGTTTTTGCGGCTTCTATCTTATCCGGATCTTCAAAATACTGCCAATAGAGCGCTCCCCAGCCGGGAACGGCATTTTCCTGCGTGATTTTCACGCAACTCATATCCGGCGTAATATTTTTACCGTTGAAAACTTCCTTTATATAACCCGTTCCTGCCTCGCCTTTTGACGTGTCGAACGATTGATTGCCGAGTTGAATGTCTGTTTTTCCGGTATCTTCCAGCCAATTAGAGCCGGTCTGCAAAAGAATTTGAATGGCGCTGACCAAACCGGGCAGACTTTCCCACTCCTGCGTTTGTTTTTGTTTCAGCAGCCAAAGTTTCATTTCGTCTGTTTCCTTTTGCGAAGCGCCTGTTTCGTAAAACGCCTTCATAATAAAACAGTGGTTGGCAATGGCATTGTTGAAAAAGAAAGAATATGCGCGGCTATTAGCCCAATACATACCCAAATCGGGCTTATGAGAGGCATGTTCGCGGAGCGATTTAACGATGGACTGAGCGATGTTTGTTTTTCCGCTGCGCTGTAGGAATAATGCGGCGACGGCGCGTCCGTAAAGGCTGGGGATGCTTGACCAATGCTTTTCTGTGATTGAGGTGTAGAATCGGACGGCTTCCAGGGTTTCCTCAAGGGGGATTTCCGGATATTGGGAACGGACAAAGAGGTATTCGAGAACTTGGATTGTGGGGGTTGAGAATTTGGGAGATTCAGGAGACTTTTGGGACTCGCTGTAATATTGCTGAAATTTTTGGTCGATGAAGCGGATTGCTTTTTCTTGAATATCTTTGACTTCAGCGGCTTCGGTTTCTTTCAAGCCGTATAAAATCCACTGAGTGATTGGTACGCTGGGGGACATGCCTTTGAACCATGTCCAGCCGCCGTCTTCGGTTTGCAGGGAGCGGAGTTTGTCGAGAGCTTGATTGTGGAGATAGTCTATCCGGTTGTCATTGAATGATAAGGATAGTTTTTGCTTCATTTCCGTTTCGTTTTGGGCTTCCGTCACCCAGGGCGTTTCTTCCAATAATACGGCTTTCAGCTCCTGATTTTTTTCGAGATCGGATTGTAAAGATGTTCCCGTCGCCGACCATGCGTCAATCACTTGCTTGATTTTCGGCGTAGATTTGGCGATCCGGGCAGCCAAAGCATTGGCGTAATATGCGCCGAACAGGGAGACAATGTCTTCCGACTGAGAAGACGTCAGGGACGGGAGGGATTGGACGGCATACCAGACGGGATTGTTGGCGAACTCTAATGTCAGGCGGTAGTTTTGTTGAGTGGATGATTTTTTTTCTATTCGGTCGAAAGAGAATATCTTTGTTTGTCCGCCTGAAATGTTCAGCGGCAGGCTCTCCGTTACCAATATCCGGTTGGGGAGAATTGGAATCAGGTGTTGTTCGCCATCGCTGAAATCATCGGTCTTTGCAACTATCTTCACGGCAGTCAGGTCAATGCCCTGAGGAACGGTGAATGTCCAGGAAACGGCATGGGTTTTTCCGGCTTCAACTGTAAACGGCATGGAGGCTGCGGGAACGGAAATTGTTGTTTGACTGTCCACAGGGTTGAAAAATTCAATGCTAACCATACCGGAAAGCGTTGATTCCGAAAGGTTGAAAATGGTTGCGGAAATCGTCGCATGATCGCTTTCGCGGATGAAACGCGGGATATTGGGGGCGACAATCAATTTTTTCCGGCTCATAGCCTCTTTCATGATTTGTCCGAATTTCAGATCTTTGGTATGCGCAAGTCCCATGAATTTCCAGGTTGTATTGCTTTCCGGGACGGTAAAAGAAATCAGCGTTTTGCCGGATTCGTCGGTTTTCAGTTGCGGATAGAAAAAGACTGTTTCACTAAAATTTTGGCGGATTTGCACAGGCGCATCCTCCTTCATAAGAATGTCGTCATCTCCATTCTGTATTTCTTCGTCTTGCACAAGGCTTTGCTGCACTGCTACAGCATTTCCGGCGCCGAAACTTTTTAATCTCATTACTTGTGAATGAATTGTAAATCCAAACCAGTTGAAATCGTCAAATTTGAAAGAAGGGACGTCTGTCTGCTTATAATTAATCCTGAAATTACGGGAAGAATTGGAAAATTCATCGCCTTTTTCCGCGCGTATATTCGGCAAATGCAGATTGTGCAACGGATTGAACGACCATTCATGCCTGTAAATTTTATCAAGCGAAGCGTCATACATGGCTGCAAGCAATTCGCCCGCAACGTCTTTTTGTTCGTCGTCCCGCACAGATATTTTCCATTCTTCTTTTTGCCCTGGCAGGAGTTGATTGCGGAAAACTTCCATCGTCATGTCTAATTTCCGGCTCGGTTGTTTCTGCAGAACTATCTCGCTTTTTGAAAATACTTTGGCGTCTTTAATAAAAGTGAAGTGAACGGAAATGCCGTCTCCATACGATTCCAGGAAAGGAATTTCGATTTTCCGGTTTTCGTTGTTCAGCACGAAACGCGATGCGGCTACCTTTTTATTATCCCTGTCCTTAAAAATTTCATACAAAACATATACTTCTTTCGCCGACGAACCATAAATAATTACGGCGTTCTCTCCCGCTACGCACTCGGTTTTCAGCGGCAACAACCATTCGTAAACCGGCACAGGCGGTCGTTTATCTGCATTGGTAAACAAGGTGAAATCGGTTGAATATTCTTCAGCGTCTTTTGCTGTAGCTGTGATGCGGTATTTACCTGACGCAAAGGATTTCAAGCGATTGAGATCAATTGCTTTACCGGATTCAAAAGTGTTTTCAATAAGTAATTTGTCTTGCAGCCAGTCGTCTTTTTCGTTGTCTAATTTACCTGCTTCCTTCGGTTTCAGGCTAAAGATTTTGTAACTGCCGGTTACTGCAACCGGATTGCGGCTTAAATCGGTTGCTTCAATCGTAAGGGAGGAAAGACTGTCTTTATGGTAATTGAGCCTGTCTAAATCATCCGGCAAACCTGCAATACTCAATATGAAAGGAACATCGCCGATGTTGATTTGCATTTCCGAGTTTTGCGTTTCGCCTTTCGCGTCGGTAATGTTTACGGAAATCGTATAAGTATAACTTACATTTTTCCGGTTTTTGTCTTTAACCGCTTTTAGTGGCGTAAAATCAATCTCAAATTTGCCCTGTTCGTCCAAAAATACATTGCCGGAAGCCACTTTCACAGGCGGCGCCCATAACCTGAAAGTCCAATGATATGAACGGCTTATCTTGTATTCCGCTTTTGTATTTTGAATACTTACACCCGAAAATGTCGCAGCTTTTCCTTTAACGGTTACTTTGTCGCCGAAA
Source organism: Dysgonamonadaceae bacterium (assembly GCA_031260235.1). Lineage (GTDB taxonomy): Bacteria > Bacteroidota > Bacteroidia > Bacteroidales > Azobacteroidaceae > Azobacteroides. The sequence goes on from JAIRKG010000111.1 coordinate 13,525, forward strand.
CGGACGGCGTTTTCATTCCTGTCAAATCGAATGTCGAAAGAGGGACGCTTGTATTCTTCCACGTGGAAAGAAGTATAACCTGCGACTCGATCCGTTCGTATTGCAAATTGGCCGTTCAGAGTGCCTTGCGGTAAAACAAATTCTCCGGCGAATGAGCCGTATTCGTTGGTTTTCACCGTCATTTCGGAAATATTTTTGCCGTTGGCATCGTGTAAATAAACGGTAAAATCAAGATTGGAAATTACCTGCATTTCGTTTGTTTCACATGCAATTCCTTTGAAATAAACCGTTTGTCCGGGGCGGTAGATGCTTCGGTCTGTGAAAATATTTAATCGCTGATTGGGGTCTTGATAATTATGACCGGATGAGGACAGCCAGGGGACATTTGAGATGATTTGGAACGTATCGGATTGATAGGTTGCCTGATAACCGGAGACATCTGTTTCTTTTCCACCTAAAGCCAAACCATTGGCGTCTGTGCGGAGCGTTTGGGTTTTTATGAGGTGGTTGTTGTTCCTTTCATACAGGTGAATAGACGCGCCTTCAACCGGTTTTCCGCTCAACAGGTCGGCAACCATAAATTCGCGTTTCCCGTCCGTTACACGGGCAATCGTCGCCATACGGCTAACGGAAAATTGCTGATTGACAATATATTCAGGGTTTTCGTCGGGGAAAATGACGTATTCGTAGTTGCCCAATTCTTTCATGGGAATTTTAATTGTGGTATCCGAATAAAAATAGGGCGCTTCATTCGCGAGGTTGATTTGTCCGGTTAATACCAATTGTCCGTTCTTTTTATATTGCCCGTCCCTGTTCCACTTGCTGGTATAAACCGAGACCGGCACATTGATTCTGTAGATTTGAACAGTCAATTGATCGAGATTTCTATATTTGATTTTCAAAAGCGCTTTTTCCCCCGGATACACCGTATTATTAACCGTGACGGTCAATTCGCTTTGGGTAATCTGTTGCAAAAAGTTTTTCAACAAACCGATTCTCTCGTAATTCGGGTATTTCTTGATACTTTCCAAACAGATTTCATACGCCTGTTTCACCGAATCGCTATTGTAATAATAATTCGCTTTCCGGTAAAGAATTTCCGCACAAAAACTTTCGGTGGCGTATTGTTTTTCCAAACGGTCGAGCACAGCCGAATATTCTTCGCGTTTACCTCCGTCTTCATCCGGTTCATTATTTTCGGTGAAATCCAAACGGTCTAAATCGACCATTAACAGTGCAAAAGCATTGTTTTCCTGCTGCCTGAAAGTCCGTAAATCCCCGTACAGTTTCCGGATTTGAGGCGTAAAATCAGTTCCGTCCGGATTGGAAATGCCTTTCAATACATCAATTCCCCTGTTAGCCAACAAATCATACAGGGTCGGACGTAACGCGCGAGACGATTCGCCGGCCTGCAATATATCTTCATATTCCAACGTATTTGTTTTTTGCAGCAATTCGGCAGGCTTCAAAGATCGCTCCACATAAGCGGCGATTCGTTCGATAAAAACGTTTGCCGACCATGTTTCCATATCCGTTCCTGCTTCCGCAGCCGGCAGGGCGGTTCTTTGATTGATTCGATAGGAATCATACCGGTAATATTTAGCGTATAAATCAGCCAGAAGCGAGTAGAGCGCCGCCTGTTCCGCCTTGTTTTGGTCTGCTGCGGCAAAAGTTTCCATTTCGCTGATAAGTTCGGGTAGTTTGTCCCTGTCAATCGCCGTCTCAAACTTGAGTCTGTAAATCATGGCTTTAATCAGTTCGGGACTGTTTCCCGTCTGCAAAGCCTTTTGGCGGATTTGAGTCACTACATCCAAAGCCGACTGTGGAAGAGATTGGTTTTCAAAATCATATACCTTGTTCCATTCCGAAGACAGGATATTGGTTTGGGCGGTTGCCGCTAACGGCAGAAAGAATGTGAAAATAAGCAAGAGATTTGTTTTCATCCTGCAAACTTACGATTTTGGGATTTATTTTGCAAATAAGGCAGGGTCTATTATGTTTTTTGAGTTTTTCAACAGTCATTGCACCCCGCCACGCCGCTCCCCGTCACTACGAACTGCAAAGCAGTGAAGTAATCCAGGAATTATAATGACGCAGAGAGGTTTTTCTTTGGATTGCCGCGCCGCTGCACGGCTCCGGGTGACGTTGTAACTATTTAAATTATTTTTTATTATTTTTGCGCCGTTTATTATATAATATTTTCAATAATTAAATAAAAAAACACATGAGAAAAATATCTATTTTTACA
>JAIRKG010000124.1 GCA_031260235.1 Dysgonamonadaceae bacterium
AATATATCACGCAATTGCCGAATACGGCAGTTCCGAGTTTTGTCTTTTTCTGCAATTTGCCGCAGTGGGTGAAAGAACCTTATAAACGGTTTCTCGAAAACCAGATACGGAAAAACTGGACGCTGTCGGGGACGCCGATTAATGTTTTCATGCGGGAAAAATAATTTTGCGTATATTTGCATTCGGAAAAAATAATAAATTATGGGATTTAATCTACGCTACAACACACAGGAAAAGCATTTGGCCTTACCGGAATACGGTAGGAACATTCAACACATGGTCAATCACTGCGTCGCTATCCCCGACAGGGAAGAACGGACGCGATGCGCCAACACAATCATCAACATCATGGGCAACCTGTTTCCCCATCTGCGGGACGTCAACGATTTCAAGCACATCCTTTGGGATCATTTGGCGATTATGTCGGACTTCGCATTAGATATTGATTATCCTTACGAAGTTATCAAACGAGAAGACTTATATATCAAGCCGGGAAAACTGCCTTATTCACAAGGAAAAATAACCTATAAACATTACGGCAAAAACCTTGAGAACATGATTAAAAAAGCAACGGAATATGAAGACGGCGAGTTGAAAAACGTCTTGACCGGCATGTTGGCAAATCATATGAAAAAATCGTTCCTCACATGGAACAAAGAAGAGGTGGACAACCAAAAGATTTTTAAGGATTTAAACCTTCTATCAGACGGAAAAATCACATTGACGGAAGATTCCCATAAATTGACGGAATCAAGGGCTATTTTGTCGAAGAAGAATAAAAATTTTCCTCGGAAACAGAAAAAATAAATTATGTCGTCATTCATAGTCGAAGGCGGACATTCCCTGTCCGGCGAAATCACCCCCCAAGGCGCAAAAAACGAAGCGCTGCAAGTAATCTGCGCAACCTTGCTCACATCCGAAAAAGTAACAATCCACAATATTCCCGATATTCTGGATATTAACAATTTAATCATACTGTTGAAAGAAATCGGCGTAAAGATAAACCGTCCTGCGCCACATACCTACACTTTTCAAGCCGACGATATTGATTTGGAATACCTGAGAACAGACGCCTATCTGAAAGGCTCTGCCGCTTTGAGAGGTTCGGTCATGCTGGCGGGACCTTTGGTTGCGCGTTTCGGCGAGGCGTTTGTTCCGAAGCCGGGTGGAGATAAAATCGGCCGCCGTCGTCTGGATACGCATTTTATCGGCATACAAAAATTGGGTGCAGATTTTAATTACGACCCCGAACGCCAACTGTTTGAAGTGAAATCAAACGGTTTGAAAGGAACATATATGCTGCTGGACGAAGCATCCGTAACCGGAACCGCCAACATTCTGATGGCTTCCGTGCTGGCGGAAGGAAAAACGACCATATACAATGCCGCCTGCGAACCCTATCTCCAGCAATTGACCAAAATGCTGACGGCGATGGGCGCACGGATAGACGGTTTGGCTTCCAACCTGCTCCGGATTGACGGTGTCGAAACGCTGCACGGCTGCGAACATACGATTTTGCCCGACATGATTGAAATCGGGAGTTTTATCGGTATGGCGGCAATGACCCGTTCTTGCCTGCGTATTAAAAACGTTTCCTACAACGATTTGGGGATTATTCCTGACGCCTTCGGAAAACTGGGTATTTCCCTCCATAACGAAAACGACGACATTGTCGTTCCCGAACAGGATTCTTACACGATAGAAACCTTCATCGACGGCTCGATTCTGACAATTGCCGACGCGCCCTGGCCCGGACTGACACCCGATTTGTTAAGCGTTTTCCTTGTAATTGCCACGCAGGCAAACGGGAGTGTGCTTATTCACCAGAAAATGTTTGAAAGCCGCCTGTTTTTCGTCGATAGATTGATTGACATGGGTGCGCAAATCATTCTCTGCGACCCGCACCGCGCAACGGTTATAGGCGCCAATCACCGTTACCGTTTGCGTGCAACGACAATGGTTTCGCCCGATATCCGCGCCGGAATCGCCATGCTGATTGCCGCGATGAATGCCGATGGAACCAGCTGCATCCGGAATATCGACCAGATAGACCGCGGTTATGAAAATATCGACAAACGTTTGAATGCCCTTGGCGCAAGAATTACGCGAATATCATGATCAAACGGGAAGACCTGGCGAAAATCGGACAGTTCGGAAAGCCGCATGGCGTCAAAGGCGAAATAACGTTTACTTTCACAGACCGTTCTTTTGAAAACAGCGAATGTCCCTTTTTTATTTGCGAGATTGACGGTATCTTCGTGCCTTTCCGAATCGAAAATTACCGGCTTATTTCCGACGCCGCAGGCATGGTCTGCCTGAAAAATCTTCATTCGGACAATCAAGTCTGTTTGCTCTCCCGCAAAGACATTTATTTTCCAAAAAAACACCTTGCCGCCCACCATTCCAACAGCGCTTATACCTGGGATTATTTCATCGGTTTCACCGTGATTGATAAATATCACGGACAAATCGGGCGAATCGCCGGCGTTGACGACTCGACACTCAACACATTGTTTATCGTTGAAACCAAAACACAGGAAATCCTGATTCCCGCCGCCGACGAGATGATTGTTTCTTTCGACGAAAGGAAAAAGGAATTGTCTGTTGCACTACCTGATGGGTTGATGGAAATGGCTTGTGACGATTTATAATCGGCGCGATCGGGATTTTGCACAATCATGCTCTTAAACATGCAGACAAAAATAATTTTTCGTACATTCGCGGAAAATTGTTAAAAACAGATAATTATGTACAGAACAAAAACTTGCGGAGAATTACGTACGGTAAATTTACATCAGGAAGTGATTTTAGCCGGCTGGATACAAAAAACGCGAAAGTTCGGCGGTATGATTTTCGTCGATTTGCGCGACCGGTATGGAATCACACAGTTGGTTTTTAACCGGGAAATTAACGCTCAATTATGTGCGGAAGCCGAAAAATTGGGCAGGGAATGGGTGGTCAGGGCAAAGGGCAAAGTGGCGGAGCGATCCAACAAAAATTCGAGTATTCCGACCGGAGATATCGAAATTATTGTGTCGGAGTTGCAGGTGCTGAATTCATCGGAAACGCCGCCTTTCACCATCGAAACCGATACCGACGGCGGCGACGATTTGCGGATGAAATACCGCTATCTGGATTTGCGCCGGACGGTCGTGCGCGCCAATCTTGAGTTGCGCCACCGGGTGGCTTTTGCCGTTCGCAGTTATCTGAACGAACAGCGCTTTTTGGAAGTGGAAACACCTGTGCTGGTTGGCTCTACACCTGAAGGTGCTCGCGATTTCATCGTTCCTTCGCGGATGAATCCGGGCGAATTTTACGCGTTGCCACAATCGCCGCAGTTGTTTAAACAATTGTTGATGGTTTCAGGTTTTGATCGCTATTTCCAAATCGTTAAATGCTTTCGCGACGAGGATTTACGCGCCGACCGCCAGCCGGAATTTACGCAAATCGACTGCGAAATGTCGTTTGTCGAACAGGAAGACGTCCTGAATCTTTTTGAAGGCTTAATCCGCTACTTATTTCAAACAATTAAGAATGTCGATATTCCGGCAATGCCCCGCCTGCCGTTTTCCGAAGCCATGAAACTCTACGGTTCGGACAAACCGGATACGCGCTTTGCCATGCACTTCACGGAATTGAAAGACCTGACCGGCGGGAAAAATTTCGGCGTTTTCGACAATGCCGAATATGTCGGCGCCATTTGTGCGGAAGGTTGCGCCGCTTACACCCGCAAACAATTGGACGAATTGATTGATTTCGTAAAACGTCCGCAAATTGGGGCGAGCGGCTTGATATATGTCCGGTACGAAGCTGACGGAAATGTGAAATCCTCCGCCAATAAGTTCTACACGCCCGACGATTTGAAACTTTGGCTTGAACGCGCAGGCGCTAAACCCTGTGATTTACTGCTGATTCTTTGCGGAAAGACTGAACAGACTCAAAAACAATTAGGCGAACTTCGTTTGGAAATGGGTTCACGCCTGGGACTGAGGAACAAAGACCAATTCAGTTGCCTTTGGATTGTCGATTTTCCTCTTTTGGAATTTGACGAAGAAACGGATCGTTATTATGCCAAGCATCACCCGTTTACAAGTCCCAAACAAGAAGATATTCCGCTGTTGAATACCAACGCGGGCGCAGTACGCGCAAATGCTTACGACATGGTGATTAACGGCGCGGAAGTCGGCGGAGGTTCCATTCGTATCCATAACAGCGAATTGCAGCAGAACATGTTTTCGCTGCTCGGATTCTCCGAAGCGCAGGCGCAGGCGCAATTCGGTTTTTTGATGAATGCTTTTAAGTATGGAGCGCCTCCGCATGGAGGAATCGCTTTCGGTTTAGACAGGCTTGTTTCGATTTTTGCCGGTTTGGATTCGATTCGCGACTGCATCGCTTTCCCGAAAAACAATTCCGGCCGCGATGTGATGATTGACGCACCGACAGAGGTTTCCGGCGAGCAATTGAGAGAATTGCACTTGATTGAGTGATGATTTAAAAAGCAATAATAAAATGTTTTTTAATGATTTTGTTGTCTTTTTTTTATCTTTGTCCCTCAGTAATGAAGGTAATAAAGTTTTATCTTTATTTCAGTTTTTATAATTCGCAGTTTACGGTATAAATATCATTTCGCATTCTGAATATTGCAGTTATGTTACCTGTCTATTCCACTGATTATAGATTAATTATGACAACGGTACAATTTCTACAAAAGATTCTTAATCTTCAGGACAACATGTTTCACTTCGCTCTGCAGCTAACGGCAAACAGAGAGGATGCGAAGGATTTATTGCAGGAAACTACTCTTAGGGCTTTATGCAACCGGAGTAAATTTGTGGACGACGCCAATTTTAAAGGCTGGGTTTTGACAATCATGCGAAATATTTTTATTAACGATTGCAGGAAAGCGGTTAACAGTCAAACAGTTTTCGATATAACCGATGACTTGTACTACTTGAACTTGCCGCAAGATTTGAGCCACAATAATTCGGAAAGTGATTTAAGCGTACAAGACATTACAAAAGCCATTAACAGTCTGGACACAAGGATGAAAAATGTGTTTTCCCTATTAGTCGAAGGGTATAAGTATGATGAAATCGCCCAAAAATTAGATTTGCCGCTGGGAACGGTCAAAAACCGTATCTTTCTGGCGAAGAAAATTTTACAGGCGCGTCTGAAAGAAATGATTTAAAGTTCAAATAGTTAGCAAATATGAAAATTTACACATCATCAAAAACAGCCTTAGCCGACATTCAAACGCCGGTCGGTATTTATTTAAAAATCCGGGATGTACATCCCGAATCGGTTTTATTGGAAAGTTCCGATTTCCACGGAAATGAAAATTCCGTTTCTTTTATCGGGTTGAATCCGCTTGCTCGTTTTGAAGTGAACGACGGAGCCGTTAAAACGGAATATTTCTCGGATGCGCTTGCGGAAACGGCAAAAAAAACACCGGTAAACGCTTCCGACCCGCTTGTTGAACAGTTAAACCGTTTCGTCCGGTCATTTGAAATTGTTGAGGATAAAAACGAGTCACCGTTCAACGGTCTTTTCGGATATACCGCATACGACGCGGTGAAGTATTTCGAGGATGTGGAAACGAAAACAGGGAAATCCGCTTCGTCCGATATCCCCGAAATGATTTACATTTTCTACCGGTATATCATTGTGGTCAATCATTACAAAAACGAAATGACCGTTGTCGAAAACCGTCCGGAAAAGGAAGAAAGCCATATCAACGAAGTATTTGCACTTTTGAATAATCGCAACTACGCTTCGTATAACTTCTCCGCCAAAGGCGAAGAAAAATCGACTATTAGCGACGCAGACTACAAAGCAATGGTGAATAAAGGCGTCGGGCATTGTATGCGCGGCGACGTGTTCCAAATCGTGCTTTCCCGTTGCTTTTCACAGGCGTTTTCCGGCGACGATTTCAAGGTATATCGCGCTTTGCGTTCCATCAATCCTTCACCTTATCTGTTTTATTTCAATTTCGGTTCGTTCCGGATTTTCGGATCCAGTCCCGAAACTCATTGCAAGATATCGAAGGGACACGCTTCTATCGATCCCATTGCCGGTACTTTCCGCAGGACGGGCGACGACGAAAAAGACAAAGCGTTGGCGCAGGCATTGCTGGAAGACCCGAAAGAAAATGCGGAACACGTGATGTTAGTCGATTTGGCGCGTAACGACCTCAGCCGGAATACGGAAAACGTACATGTAGATTTCTACAAGGAAGTTCAATTCTATTCCCATGTCATTCATTTGGTTTCACGTGTAACCGGAGATGTGAAAGCAGACAGCAACACAATCAAAATCTATGCAGACACTTTCCCCGCCGGAACGCTTTCGGGAGCGCCGAAAGTCCGCGCGATGGAACTTATTCGCGACGCTGAGCCGCACAATCGCGGCGCATACGGCGGATGTATCGGCTATATCGGGCTGAACGGCGATTTGAACCAAGCTATTACCATTCGCTCGTTTGTCAGCAAAAACAATGTGCTGTATTATCAGGCCGGCGCCGGAATCGTTTCCCGCTCTAACGAGGAGTCGGAATTGCAGGAAGTGAATAACAAACTGGGCGCTTTGAAAAAGGCGATTGATGCGGCAGAAAAAATTATTAATTGATTTATGAAAATCTTAATATTTGACAACTACGATTCTTTCACCTACAACTTGCTTCAGTTGGTTAAAAAAGCAGGTTACAGGGATGTGGAAGTTCACCGCAACGACAAAATCAATTTAGACGAAGTGGAACGTTTCGACAAAATCATCCTCTCGCCCGGTCCTGGAATCCCTTCCGAAGCCGGATTGTTGTTGCCGTTGATTAAACGTTATGCGCCGCAAAAGAGCATTCTCGGCGTTTGTTTGGGACATCAGGCGATTGCAGAAAGTTTCGGCGGAACGCTGATCAACCTGAAGGACGTTTATCACGGAGTTGCTACTCCCGTCGATATTGTTGCGGAACACACCCTCTTCAAAGGGCTTGCGAAAAAGATAGTCGTGGGCAGATATCATTCCTGGATTGTCTCGCGCGGCGGATTTCCCGAAGCGCTGCAAATCACCGCGACAGACAGCAAAGGGGAAATCATGGCTTTGCGCCACAAAACAGTTGACGTTCACGGCGTACAGTTTCACCCCGAATCGATTTTGACGCCGGAAGGGGAACTGATTATGCGGAACTTTTTAATGCTATGAAATAAAACAATCGCCAAATTCGTGCAAAGTGGCTTAAACAATCACTTTGCGTCTGGTAAATACAGAAAATATAGTATAAAAAATGAACTCAAACAACAATGCATCTTCACTAAATGAAAAGCAATGGGAAGCGGTTACCAGTCGAGATAAACGGCTATTGGTGCTTGCCGGTGCGGGGGCGGGGAAAACCATGACGTTACTGCAGAAAATCGTTTACCTAATTGAAAAAGAGAATATTAAGTCAAAAAATATTCTTGCGGTTACATTTACAAAAAATGCTGCCAACGAAATGCTTGACCGTCTGATTATTTCTTCCGACGCCACAGGATTATATGCTCAAAAGTTCGCCGACAAGCAGATTACCGAAAAAGAAAAAAGAGAGTTAAGGTCATCTTATCAAAGTAAATCTCAATGGAAAGCATTAACAATAAGAACTTTCCACAGCTTATGCTTTCAAATATTGCGCAAGTATGGCGTCAGCGAGTTTGATAATAAGTTTAAAATTTTAGGCGAAACTATATGGAGTGAAACCGACGAATTTGCCGAATGCAACGCAAGAGAAACAGTATCTAACATATTTCATAAAATATTAATTCGGAAGTGCGAAGACGAAAATTTCCTCTTTAATCTGAAACGATATATTCTTGACTATTGTGTAGATAAAATTCACATCAACACCGATAAATTCACCTCCTACGACAAGCCATACACGACCCTCGACGGCACAAAAGTTCGCTCAAAATCAGAACGGTTTATTGCCGACTGGTTTTTCAGACATAATATCCGCTACGTTTACGAGGGCAAGCGGCAGGTGTCGGAGAAAGGTTTTACATTTCAGCCAGACTTCTACCTGCCCGAAGCAAATCTTTACATTGAACATTTGAGCAATATGAGCTCTCCAATGAAGGACAAACAGGTGGAATATAGCAAGGCTGGTTTCTCTGTTGAATATACCTACGAAGATGATACGCATGACTCTGCTCTGTTCAGCCATATTTTAGACAACATCGTTAAAAACAGATTGTCGGAAAAATATTCACCTAAAATGCAAACCTACGAAGAAGCTTTTAACGGTTTTCACAATCATATTAAGGATTTTATAAAAAAGGTAAAGCAGGTTAGGGATAAGATTAAAGTGGACAACGTGAATTTGTCGGAAGTTCAGGAGAAAGCGCAAACTGACCAGCACGAAAGAATTCGTAACTTTTATGCGCTTGCTATCCCTATTATTGAAGCGTTTGACAAATACTGCGTTGATAAAGCATACCTTGATTTTGACGACTTGATCATTCGCTGTATATCTTTACTAAAAAACAATGAAAGTATAGCAGAAGAGTTACGAGAAAGATTCCGGTATGTTTTAGTAGATGAATTTCAGGATGTAAACAGCTTGCAGGTTGAATTTGTCAAGTTGCTGCTGAGGGATAACACGCAGCTCTTTTGCGTTGGAGACGACTGGCAAAGCATTTACGGTTTTCGTGGCTCTGACGTTAGCTACATTGTTGAATTTGAGAAACATTTCTCTCCGTCAAAGGTTATAACGCTGAATACCAATTACCGTAGCGCTCAAAATATTGTAGATACAGGTAATGAAGTTATTAAGCATAACAAATTCAAACTGGATAAGGAAATCTTTGCGGTAAAACCTTCCGTTCAAAAAGTTATACTTTACTCCGCTCCTGAAGAAGACAACGATCGGGAGGCTGTAAATTTCTGCGTTGAAAAGGTAAAAGAGCTGCAAAAGCAAGGATTTACGAGCGATGATATTCTTTTTTTGTATCGCCAACGCCACATGTTTTACCCCGATTATGACAATGCTTTCAAAAATGCAGGCATAAAAGTACAGAAAAAAACCATTCACGCAGCCAAAGGTTTGGAGGCGAAAGTCGTTTTTATTATAGGGCTGACGGATGGCAATGGCGGATTCCCAGATATTTGGCTCGAAGAACGTATTTTGCAAACGATCAAGCAGCAAGATCGCGCATTGCTATTAGAGGAAGAACGTAGACTTTTTTACGTGGCTGTTACTCGCGCAAAAGAAAAACTTTTTCTTATTTCACATAAGGGGAGCGAATCAAGCTTTATCGACGAAATTCCCGAAAACCTGCTCGAAAGGATTGACAAGCCTATAAGGCTAATTCAATAAAAAGTGTTTTTGTGCAGTAACTGCCAAAAACAAGTTAACGAGGGGGATAAATTTTGTCGGAACTGCGGAGAGGAAATTAAATAACAAAAGTTATCATTTGTCAAAGCATAAATAGTGCAGGTAGGATAAAACCAAGCGCCCATGCCTATTGCACGTCCGAAAGATAGCGAGTTCATTAAAAACAAATCATTTTATCAAAATAAGAATGTACTTTTGTAATCAAAAAACATGGTTTACATTGACGTTAATATAAATAAACTCCGGTTTAGCTTAATATTAATAAGCCTCTAAAAACACAAAATAATGAAAGCAATACTCAACAGACTATTCGAACATCAGTATTTAACGCACGGCGAAGCCAAAGAAATTCTGACCAACATGGCAGAAGGCAAATATAACGACAGCCTAATCGCCGCCTTCATCTCGATTTATCTTATGCGCAGCGTCAGTGTGGACGAAATACTCGGTTTCCGCGAAGCGCTTTTGGAAATGCGGGTAAATGTGGACGAACTGACGGACTGCAATCCCATTGACATCGTAGGCACGGGCGGCGACGGAAAAAATACGTTTAACATTTCCACCGCAGCCTGTTTCGTAACGGCGGGAGCCGGTTACAAAGTCGTAAAACATGGAAATTTCGGCGCAACATCGGTCAGCGGCGCATCCAATGTGATGGAAGAACATGGTGTGAAATTCACCAAAGATTTGGATATTCACCGGAAATCTTTGGACGTCGCCAATATTGCCTACTTACACGCGCCGCTTTTCAATTTGGCGCTGAAAACGGTGGCGCCTGTCCGTAAAGCCTTGGGCGTTCGGACGTTTTTCAATATTTTAGGACCGATTGTCAATCCGTTGATGCCGAAGCGACAGGTGTTGGGCGTTTACGATTTGAAGATGGCGCGTTTATACAACTACATTTATCAGGAAAGCGGCTGTGATTTTTCGATTGTCCACAGTCTCGACGGTTATGATGAAATTTCTTTGACCAGCACGTTTAAAATCATCAATAAATCGGGAGAAAATATTTATACGCCCGAAAGTTTGGGTTTCAAAAAAACCGTTCCCGAAGACCTGTTTGCAGGCAACACGCCTACGGAAGCCGCTCAAATTTTCGACGATGTATTGAACAATCGGGCTTCGGAAGCCCGTAAAAATGTGGTCGTCTCCAATGCGGCAGTTGCTATTCAAACGATTGAACCGCAACTGGATATATTGGAGTGCATTCATAAAGCCAACGAGTCTCTGGAGTCGGGTAAAGCGAAATCCGCATTAAATAAATTTTTAGAAATCAACAGATAAGCAATGGGAAATATCCTGCAAACAATTTGCGACAACAAACGACGGGAAGTCGCCCGCCAAAAAGAAGCGGTAAACATCTCTTTTTTGGAATACATGCTTGGTTTCCAAATGCGAGAAAAGGTTTCTTTCAGGCAAGTGCTGTCCGTTTCCGATTCTGGCATCATTGCGGAGTTTAAGCGGCGCTCCCCGTCCAGAGGATGGATTTATCCTGACGCCAACGCGGCGGGCGTCGTGCAGGCTTACGAGGCGGCGGGCGCAACGGCGATTTCCTGCCTTGCGGACGAAAAGTTTTTTGGTGGCGGATTTGGAGATTTTAAACAGGCGCGTGTCGCCGTCAGTCGTATCCCGCTGTTACGCAAAGATTTTATCGTTGATGAATATCAGGTTTACCAGTCCAAAGTGATGGGCGCGGACGTTATTCTGCTCATCGCCGCCTGTTTGACGCAAGAAGAGGCAGCTCGTTTCACTGAAACCGCTCATGCCTTGGATATGGAAGTGTTGCTGGAAATACACGGCGAAGAAGAATTGTCATACATTCAACCTGCAATCGACGTTGTCGGAATCAACAATCGCAACCTGAAAACTTTTGCGACCGACCTCCGGCATACGATTGAACTGGCAAATAAAATTCCAGACACGTTTGTAAAAATTTCCGAAAGCGGGCTTTCCGACCCGCAAACGGTGATTGATCTGCGCAAAAAAGGCTTTAAAGGCTTCCTGATGGGGGAAATTTTTATGAAGACCGACAGCCCAGGGGAGGCTTTGGCGGAGTTTATAAGTGGTTTACGGTGAGATTACCTGTCAACCCGTACAAATCCCATGCAAAAACATTAAGCAACGAACAATGAAGATAGCGCTACTATCTACTTTTTATCCTTTCCGCGGCGGCATTGCGCAGTTCAGTATGTCGCTTTATTGGGCGTTGGCAAAAGAACATGAAGTAAAAGTTTTCTCCTTTTCGCGTTTATATCCTGAATTTTTATTCCCGGGTAAAACGCAATTTGTGGAAAGAAGCGAGGAAGGGGACGAAAAAGAAACCGTTCCTTCCGAAAGAATTTTAGACAGTATCAATCCTTTTTCTTATGAAAAAACGGCGAAATCTATAGACAATTATCAACCCAATGTATTGGTCGTAGCTTATTGGATGTCGTTTTTCGCTCCTGCTTACGGACACATTGCCCGCAAATTACAGAATAAAACCTGCATCATTGCGCTTGTTCATAATGTTGTTCCTCACGAACCGAAGTTTTACGATAAACCATTGTCGAAACTGTTTTTCAATCAGGTAAACGGATTTATGATTTTAAGCGAATCCGTAAAAAATGATTTACTGTCGCTTTATCCCCATGCAAAATATTGTTTGCAACCACATCCTTTGTACAATCATTTCGGCGAAAAACAAGACCGCAAAGCGGCTTGCGAAATTCTACACTTGAATCCCGACAGGAAAATCCTGCTGTTTTTCGGCTTAATCCGCGAATACAAGGGCTTGGATTTACTGATTCAATCCATGTCTTTTCTGGACGATTCCTACCAGTTGCTGATTGCCGGCGAATCCTACGGCAATTTCGAGAAATACCGGCAATTGATAGAGGCTTCCCCTGCAAAGAACCGCATACAAGTTAGAAATCAATACATCGCCGACGAAGAAGTTTCCGTCCTCTTTTCGGCGGCAGACGCCCTGGTTTTGCCGTATAAATCGGCGACGCAAAGCGGCGTTATACCGGTAGCCTATCATTTTGAAGTTCCAATAGTTGCAACCGATGTCGGCAGCCTGAAAAATACGGTTGAAACGGATGGAACGGGAATTGTTGTCTATCCGGACGCAGAAAATATTGCAGAAGGGATTCGACAATTGTTTTCCAATCATACGAAAAAATTCATTGAGCATATCCGAATTGAGAAGAAAAAACTTTCCTGGGAGGTTTTTGCGCAGGCTTTGGTGGATTTCAGCGGTAAGCTCAAATAAAATTTACTTTATGTAATTAAAAATCCTTATTTTTGCGCCATAATTAATAATCAATCAAATAATATTTATCCTATGATTAACGCACAAGATATTAAAAACGGAACTTGTATTCGAATGGACGGAAGATTGTATTTCGTCATTGAGTTTTTGCATGTAAAGCCGGGAAAAGGCAATACGTTCATGCGCACAACCCTCAAAGATGTTGTCGACGGCCGCGTCATTGAACGTCGCTTCAACATCGGTGAAAAATTGGAAGACGTCAGGGTAGAGCGACGCCCGTATCAGTATTTATATAAGGAAGGCGACGACTATATTTTTATGAATCAGGAATCGTTTGAGCAGCAACCTATCGCCCGCGACCTGATAAACGGGGTTGATTTTCTTCTCGAAGGGGCGGTCGTGGAAGTCGTATCCGACGCTTCAACAGATACCGTGCTTTACGCCGATATGCCCGTCAAGGTTCAGATGAAAATCACTTATACCGAACCGGGACTGAAAGGCGATACCGCAACCAACGCACAGAAACCGGCAACAGTCGAATCGGGCGCTACGGTGCGCGTTCCGCTGTTTATCAACGAAGGCGAAATAATCGAAATTGATACGCGAAACGGTTCTTATGTAGGAAGAGCAAAATAATAAACATCCCAACCCTCTCCGAAGAGAAGGCGTTGCAGCAACATAATTTATACTTACAACCAAAACAACTATGAGCATAACCGGACTATGCGTGAAGGATTGGTCTCCCGACGACCAACCTCGAGAAAAACTTTTGGCAAAAGGCGTAAATGTATTGAGCAACGCCGAGTTATTAGCCATCATCATCGGGTCGGGAAATACGGAAGAAACATCTGTAGAATTGTCGCAACGCATTCTTCTAACGGCAGAAAACAGCATCAGTCGCCTGGGTAAATTTTCAATCGACTATTTAGTATCCAATTTCAAAGGAATCGGCAACGCCAAAGCAATCGGCATTGTTGCCGCTCTCGAATTAGGGAAAAGGAGAAAGGCGGAAGACGTGGAAAGCCGGAAACAAATCCTCTGTAGCCGGGATATTTACAACTATTTCTATCCCATACTGTGCGACTTACCGTATGAAGAACTTTGGATATTGCTCCTGAACCCGGGCAAACGCATTATTGACAGAGTCAAAATCAGTCAGGGCGGCGTCGAACAAACATCTGCCGACGGGAAGTTGATTTTTAAAGAAGCGCTTATCCGGCTGGCTTCCGGCGTAATCCTCTGTCATAATCATCCTTCCGGAATTTCCACACCCAGCAGAACGGACGATAAACTAACCGCCCACATAAAGCAAGGCTTGCTGACGCTTGAAATTCCATTGTTCGATCACCTGATTTTTTGCGAAGGAGGCTATTATAGCTATGCTGATATGAATAAAATATAATGCGAAGGCGAAGCAATCCACAAAAAAAGCGGCAGGCGATTTTTCGCCTGCCGCTTTCTCAACAATTTAAAATTTAATTTAATATGAAAAAATAAAAATTATGGAAAAATGTAATTTCTTACGGAATAATCGCCGACTGTATTTC
>JAIRKG010000055.1 GCA_031260235.1 Dysgonamonadaceae bacterium
GCTTGATTCTGTTCAACCGTTGAATATAAGGATGATTGATAATTCTGTAAATAAATTCGTTGGGGATGTTGATGAAACCAAAGACGGGGTCGTTGATTATTTTTGTTTTTTCCATAATACATGCGATATTTACGGCGGCAAAGGTAACGATTATTTGCATGTAAAAAAAGCAATAAGCCCGCGGGGGGGAGTCTTCCCCCGGGATTATTTTTTGACGGGGAGACCGGATTGCTTCATCGCTTCCGGTAACTAACCAGCGCCAATCCATTTAGCATAATTGAATAGACTGCCAATGCGGACAGTTGCCGCCAAATATCCGCAAAGCCGCTTCCTTTCAGGAAAGTCATCCGCATGATTTCGATGAAATAGCGCAGGGGATTGAAACAGGTAAAGGTTTGCGCCCACTGCGGCATACTTGCTATGGGGGTGAAGAGGCCGCTGATTAGGATAAATATTATAAGGAAAAAGAAGATGACGAACATGGCTTGCTGCAACGTTGACGAATAATTGGAAATCACCAGCCCAAGTCCGGAGACGGTGGAAATATAGATTAATACGGAAAGATAAATGGTCGGCAGGTTGCTTTTCGGAACCAGTCCGTAAATCAGTCCTGCGAGGCATAAGGTGACGGTGAAAACAAATAGACCGATTGTCCAGTAGGGTATGAGTTTTCCGAGGATGAAGAAAAACTTGCTGACGGGGGTTACATTGATTTGCTCGATAGTGCCGGTTTCTTTTTCGCTCACGATGTTCAATGCAGGGAGGAATCCGCAAAGCAAAGTCATCAGGATAACAATCAGGGCGGGAATCATAAATGTTTTGTAATCTAAAAAAGAATTGAAGCGGGCTTGCGGGATAATTTGAATGTGGGGAATATTTGCCTTGCCTGCTTCGGGAATTTGTTCGGCGCGGATTTCAGCGGCAAAATCCCGTACAATCGCGTTCATATAGCCCGAGCTCAATCCACCTTTCATTATATCGACTGCGTTGGCGGAAATCATTACGCTCGCTTCGCCCCTGTTCATCAGGTTTTTCTCAAAGCCGGGCTGAATGTCAAGCAGCATATCGCTTTTTCCGTCTTCGATGATTGCGATTCCCGCATCGTTGGTTTCTGCGGAGGCTATCAAATTAAAGTAAGTCGAAGCTCTGATTTTCTCCGACAGGCGTTTCGACAGCGTGCTGTGATCTCTGTCGATTACAATCACATTGAGGTTTTTAATTTCCTGGTCGGCAGCCCACGGAAACACGAGCAGCACCAGAAAAGGGAATACGAGGATTAATTTCGGGATAAAAGCATTCCGAAAAGTTTGTTTAAATTCTTTTTCTATTAAGTATCGCAACATATTTTTTATATTTAGCCTCCCCTGTGCCCTCTCCTTCGGAGGAAAACGTTATTCCAACCGTGCTTTTATATTTCTCAAACTCACTGTAAGAATAAGGACAGCCATCCCCAGCAAAATTGACATTTCCTTTAATACGGAACGTACCGGCGCACCTTCGATAATCAGTTTTTTCGCCCCCTCGTTAAACCAACGTGCCGGAACGAGGCCGGAAATCCATTGCAGGACAGGCGGCATACTTTCGATTGGAAAAACATAGCCCGAAAGTATCATTACAGGCATTATCAAACCCATTCCCGAAGCCAAAATGGCGGCAACCTGCGTCTTGACAATGGTCGAAATCAACAGTCCTAACGACAGTCCTACGACAATGAACAGCAGGGTAAAAACATTCAGCCACAGGAGGCTTCCGGTAACAGGAACGTCCAGCACAAATACCGACAGTAATAATATAAGAATAAATATGAACCACGAAATGATAAAATAGGGGACCAGTTTGGAAATAACGATATAAACAGGCTTCACCGGCGAAGCCAGCAAGACCTCCATTGTTCCCGTTTCTTTTTCCCGCACGATGGCAACGGAGGTCATCATCGCGCAAATGAGCATGAAAACCAGTCCCATCAACCCGGGGACAAAATTGTAGGCGCTCCGCATTTCCGGATTGTATAACATGCGGACTTCGGAGTTGATACGTACCGGAATATCCGTTTCCCGCAACAGTTCCCGCTGATAATCGGAAATAACGCCGGTAGCGTAGGAAGCCACCGTCTGCCCGTGATTTGGATCGCTCGCATCAACGAGCAGTTGCACGGCAGCATCGCCCGTATGATAAAGGTTTTCGCCGAAATTTTCGCCGAAAATGACGATAAGTCCTGTCTTCCCTTTCTTAAATTCGCGTTCCGCATCGCTTATGGTGTTCAGGCGGAGTGCCACATTGAAATATTCGCTTGCGTTCAGCCGGTTGATAATCCGGTTGGTTGCCTCATCGTTAGACGGGTCGAAAACCGCGACTTTCACGTCTTTCACATTCGTGCTGATTGCGAATCCGATAATCAGAATTTGAAACACGGGGATTCCGATAATCACCAGTACTGTTCGTATATCGCGGAAAATGTGGTAAAACTCCTTTTGCACGAAAGCGGTTAGAATTGAGCATTGAGAATTGAGCATTTTGGCGTGTGGTATCATATTCATTGTTTTCAGGTTTTCCTCGCCAATTGTCGAAACACCTCGTCCATATTTCCAGCCCGAAACCGCTCCTTCAACCGCCGCGGCGTGTCCAGTGCTTCGATTCGCCCGTCTACCATGATGGACACGCGGTTGCAATATTCAGCCTCGTCCATGTAGTGGGTTGTTACGAAAATGGTTGTGCCTCGGTTGGCCGATTCATATATCATTTCCCAAAACCGGCGGCGCGTGATTGGATCAACTCCGCCCGTCGGTTCGTCGAGAAAGACGATTTTCGGCTCATGAAAGATGGCTACGGAAAAGGCTAATTTCTGCTTCCAGCCCAGCGGTAAGTCCCTGACAAGGACGTTCCGTTCGTTCGTTAGTCCGATTCTTTCCAGCGTTTCCCCGGTTTTCCGCGCAATCAGTTTTTCGTTCACCCCATAAATTCCGGCAAACAGCCGAATGTTTTCCCAGACCTTCAAATCTTCATACAGAGAGAATTTTTGGCTCATATAACCGATGTTTTTTTTCACCATTTCAGGCTGTTTCTCTATATCGTAACCTGCTACAAATCCCTTGCCTGACGTGGGTTCGATCAGCCCGCACAACATGCGCATGGCAGTCGTTTTCCCTGCCCCGTTGGCACCCAGAAAACCGAATATCTCCCCTTTGCCGACCATAAACGTAATCCGATCGACGGCGGTGAATCTTCCGAATTTTTTAGTCAATTGCTCAACTTCTATGATTGATAATTGACAATCTGTTTTGTGGCGCATAATTGCTTGTTTTATTATTATTTTATGAATTATTTATCTAATTGTACGCACTTCCCGGCAAGATCTCCGCGCCGTCCGCTATTCTATTCATTAAATAAATAAAGCAGTCCTCGATTGTCGGCTCAATCTCCGTCAAATTCGGAATATTCCCGTCGACGTTCCCATCCTTAAATACAATATGCAGAAATTCACCTGACATAAAAGCGGATTTTACGCCGGGATTTTTACGTAACTCCAATAATAATAAATAATTATTTTCGGAATATGCCTGATACAATTTTTCGGGGAACGATGCGGTGATTTTTTCCGGCGATGCAATCGAAAGAATTTGCCCATGCTGTATAAGCGCAATGTGGTCACACAGCCGCGCTTCGTCCATATAGGGCGTGGAAACAACAATCGTAATGCCTTCCTTCTTCAACTTTTTGAGCATTTCCCAAAATTCTTTCCGGGATACAGGGTCGACGCCGGTCGTCGGCTCGTCCAGAAAAAGAACAGTCGGCTTGTGAATCAAAGCGCACGACAGCGCCAATTTTTGCTTCATACCGCCTGAAAGTTTCCCTGCACGCCGCTGCTTAAACGGTTCTATCTGCCGGTAAATATCGCTTATCAGGTGATAATTCTCCTCTACCGTTGTATTAAAAACCGTTGCATAAAAATTCAAATTTTCCTCAACCGACAAGTCCTGATACAGGGAAAAACGCCCCGGCATGTAGCCAATGCGTTTGCGTAACTCGCGGAAATCTTTCACAACGTCCAGACCATCAACCGTCGCATGTCCCGAATCGGCAAGAATTAAGGACGTAAGGATACGAAAGAGCGTAGTTTTGCCGGCGCCGTCAGGTCCGATTAAGCCGAAGATTTCGCCTTTTTCTATATCTAATGATATATTTTTCAGTGCTACCACCCTGCCAAAGTTCTTACTGATTAATTGACAATTAACAATTATCATACGACTTCTTCTTTTATTATATTTTTCTCCTTCATAAAAAAACACCGTTAGTAATTGATAATTTACTATTGTTAGCGCCTAATTGTCACTTATCAATAATCAATTGTCCATACATACCGATTTTAAGGTAGCCGTCATTTTCCACCGCCACTTTCACCGCATAAACAAGATTTGCCCGCTCATCCTTAGTAAGAATTGTGCGTGGCGTAAACTCCGCCTTGTCGGAAATCCAAGTAACTGTTCCGGTGTAGGGTCTCATTTCGTTTTTTCCAAAATCGGCAAACACGGTTATCTGTTGATTCAGTTTGATTTGACTCAGCAAATCGGCGGTGATATAAGCACGCAAAAAGATCCGGTCAATGTCTGCGACCTTAAACAGCGCCTTTCCTTGCCCGACAACCTCGCCCCGCTCGACATACTTACTCAGCACAACGCCGTCTAACGGACTGGAAATAATGCTTTTATTCAGCATATCGTTTATTTGCTCCACCTGCGCCTGCATACTCAAGGATTCCGCCGCGACGCTTCTGTTGCTGTTCCGCAAACTCTCTGTTTGAGCCGCTAATTGCCGTTGCAGCACATCAATCGACGACTGGATATCATCCACCTGCTTCTGCGTAGCAGCGTTGGAATTCAACAATTTATTGAAGCGCGCCAATTCCGTTTGCTGCTTCTCAATCTGTTGTTTGAGCGACGCAATTTGCAGGGAAATGTTATAACTGCGGCTATCAACCGCCTTCATTCCGGCCAGCAATTGCTTCCTTTTTAAATACAACTGCACAGTATCGACCAGCCCAACAGGCTCATAAGCCCTCACCGATTGCCCCTCTTCCACATCCAGTGTCATCACCTGCCCGGCAACCTGTGATGAGACAATCACTTCCGTCGCCTCAAAAGTTCCCGAAGCATCATAATTTCCCGCTTGCTTGCCGCAATTCGACAGGAAAAACAATCCCATAAAAAATAAAATCCCTCTTTTCATAACCCTTAATTCTTAATTGTATATTTCAGTTTATGTATTGCAATCAACAACTCAATCTCCCGCGCCGCCTTCGTTTGTCGTGCCATATCCTCGCGGCTGATTTCCTGCAGCAAATCGGTAACGGTCATCGTCCCGTTGTTCACTTTTGCCTCCGCCGCCTTGCGAATATTTTCGCGAAGCGCAATAACCTCCTCGTCGTCCTTCATCAAATCACGAATGCGCTTGATGTCCCTGTTTTCGCGGCTTGCCGTTATCTGTGTATTATAAAGGAACAGTTCGCGCCGGGCGCCAACCATATTTTTATTCACCTCTATCTTCCGCAAATCATTTTTCTGCGTATAAAGTGAGCCGAAATTCCACACCAAACGAATCCCACCAATGTAAAACGGCTCAAAAACATTCGACAGCATATTTAGCGCCGGACGACCGAAACCGCCCTGCACAAACAAGCTCAATTTAGGCATGTAGTCGGATTTTATCCGGCTCTTTTGCGCGTCGAACAAACTGTTTTGCGCGTCAAACAACAGCAATTCGGGGCGGTTGCTTGTCGTGAAAATATCCGGCGGCGCGACCGAAGGTTTTAGCAAAACAACGTCTTCCTTCAGCGTTTCGCCAATCATAATCGCAAGCATCTCCACGTATGCCGCACGTGTCGCCACAAGTTGGGTACATGCCTGTTTCACATTGATTTGTTCCACTTTGACTGCGTCGAGATCGGATGCGTTGGCAATACCGTTTTCGATATAACCGGCAACTTTCAGTCGGTTGCGTTCCAATTCCTCTGCGAGCAATCGGTTCAGTTCCAACTGTACGTCAAACATCAAAATCCCAAAAAACAAATTGTTTACGCGCTCCTCAACAGTATACAGTTCCACTTCCAATTGCTTTTTTTCAACCTCGGAACTCTTTTCGACAATGCGCCGCTGCAACCGGACGATTCCGCCATCCCACAGCAGTTGATTAACCTCTGCCACAGCCATGTATTGGTCTTTACGGAGTGCGGGAATATCCAGCCCCGTAAATTGAACGGGGATTTTTACCACATCCGACTGGTATGTCGCTTTCACGTTCACTTGCAATTGAGGTAGCCAAGCTTTTCGAGCATTGGAAAGATTATAATTCTTTGCTCGTTCAATCAAATCATACTTCTTAATAAGGGGGTAATTGTTCCGCGCCTTTTCCTGACATTCCTCAATGGTCAAGCTGGGAAACGCTTCCGAATACAAACCGGCAGCCAGAATAAATAAAATAATTAGACGTTTCATAACTCATAATTTCAAACTGTTAAATAATTGTATTCACATTATTTTGTTTTCGGTCGTCCAAGAAACTTTTCAGTGCGCCGGACTTATTCGGCAAAAGAGAAAGGGGGGAATTTTATTTATGCAAATAAAAATGTTAGAAAGAGAATTAAAAAAATCCGTTCCGGATTTTTAAAACTTAACATCACGATGTCGGGGAGGCGGGATTCGAACCCACGACTTCCTGCTCCCAAAGCAGGCGCGCTAACCGGACTGCGCTACACCCCGAATCTTTTACGACTGCAAAGGTAAGGGATTTTCTTTTATTTTCAATTTCCACTCAATCCCATCCTTAGTATCCTTAATTTCAAACCCAATCGCAGTGAGGTTATCACGTATCCTGTCGGAAGTAGCCCAATCCTTGTTCTGTTTAGCCTGCATCCTGATTTCAAGCAACATATCCACCGCTTTGGCGAATGCGTCATAAGACAAATTTTCGTCTTTTGATTCGTTTTTAATACCCAGTAATTCAAATAAAAACACATCGAAAAAGTGTTCCATGTCTTCGATATTTTTCTTTGAGAGATCCGTTTGTCCCGCAAGTGCAGAATTGATAATCCTTGCTGCCTCGAAAAGATACGAAATAACAACCGGCGTATTCAAATCGTCGTTCATCGCCTCAAAACTCTTTTCTTCCAATTCTTTAATATCGAAAGTCGATACGGCAGTTTTCACCTCCAGCCTGTCAATGTTTTTTCGGGCATCCAACAACCGCGCAAGCCCCTTTTCAGAAGCCCGTAACGCCTCGTTGCTAAAATCGACCGTACTCCGGTAATGTGCCTGAAGCATGAAAAAACGAATCGCCATCTCCGAACAGGCTTGGGTCAGAAGCGGATGGTTACCGGTAAAAAACTCTTCCAAATTAATAAAATTGCCAAGAGATTTACCCATCTTTTGCCCGTTGATAGTAACCATATTATTGTGCATCCAATATTTAACCGCCGGTTTGCCGGTCGCGGCGACGCTCTGCGCAATTTCGCATTCATGATGCGGGAAAATCAAATCCATACCCCCTCCATGAATATCAAACTCTTCGCCTAAATACTTCCTGCTCATTGCCGTACATTCCAGATGCCATCCCGGGAAACCATCGCTCCAAGGCGACGGCCAGCGCATGATATGCTCAGGAGCCGCCTTTTTCCACAACGCAAAATCGACGGCATTACGTTTTTCCTCTTGCCCGTCCAATTCGCGGGTCGTATTCAGCATATCCTCAATATTCCTGCCCGACAAAATCCCATAACGATACGTTTCATTATATTTCTCCACATCAAAATAAACCGAACCCTTGCTTTCATAAGCATATCCCCGGTCCAAAATATTCTTCACCAACTCGATTTGCTCAATAATATGACCGCTCGCATGAGGTTCAATACTCGGTGGAAGCACATTCAAAGCCTCCATCGCCCGGTGATAGCGATTCAAATAATACTGCACCACTTCCATCGGTTCGAGGTCTTCCAAACGTGCCTTTTTTGCAATTTTATCTTCCCCTGAATCCGCGTCGTTCACCAAATGCCCCACATCAGTTATATTCCTCACATAGCGCACCTTATATCCCAAATAAGTTAAATAGCGAAATAAAATATCAAACGTAATCGCCGGTCGTGCATGTCCCAAATGCGGATCCCCATAAACCGTAGGCCCGCAGACATACAATCCCGTGCGCCCCGGATGAATCGGCTCAAACAACTCTTTTTTTCGACTCAACGTGTTGTAAATTAGTAATTGATTTTTCATGTAATTATCTGTTTTTAGAGATGCAAAGATAGCGATTATTTATCATTTTACACTTAATCAATGAACGTATCCGCCGACAGATATATCGATTACGCAAAGTTTTTGCTGATTTGTTTGGTTAATCTGCGTAAAGCACGTAATTTTGTGGAAATTAGCAGATTAATTATGGAACAAATCACCCCGACAGATACCTGCAAAACCATTTCCGGCATTTCGGAGGGCTATTTCGCCGAACAACGCAGCAAATTTCTATCATTTGCACTGCCCGTGATAACCTCCGAAGAAGTGAAGGAAAAAGTTGATGCTTTTCGCAAACAACATTATAGCGCCCGGCATGTTTGTTGGGCGTATGTGTTGGGCGTCGGGCGGACACAATTCCGCGTCAACGATGACGGAGAACCATCGTCCACCGCAGGGAAGCCGATTTTGGGCGTTATCAATTCGAATGAATTGACGGACGTATTGATAGTCGTTGTCCGATACTTCGGCGGCGTTAAACTGGGTGCGAGCGGATTGATTGCCGCCTATCGCACCGCCGCTCAAGAAGCAATTGCCCATGCTGAAATCATTGAAAAAACAGTCGATGAGAAAATTACCGTCACCTTTGCCTATCCTTTCCTGAACGGGGTGATGAAAGTTATTAAAGAAGACGCCCCGCTGATTGTTTCCCAACAATTTGACATGGATTGCGTGATGACTTTGCGTATCAGGGTGAGTGCCGCCGAAAAGTTGCGGGAGAAATTGCTGAAGATTGAGTCGTTGCGGGTTGTGGATTGACTGCAAAGCAGTGAAGTAATAGCGACATCCCAATCACAAATCAGGCCTCAATCGCGCAGTCCGCTCGGCAGATTGCTGCAATTCCCAGTCCCTGATATTCGCTTCATGCCCCGAAAGCAGCACGTCGGGAACTTTCCATCCCCTGTAATCCGAAGGACGGGTATAAACCGGAGGCGCCAAAAGATTGTCCTGAAACGAATCGGACAGGGCAGACTGCTCGTCGCCGATAGCGCCCGGAATAAGGCGAACAATAGCGTCGGCCATCACGGCGGCGGCAAGTTCTCCGCCGGTCAGCACATAATCGCCGATTGAAATCTCGCGGGTAATCAGGTGCTCGCGAATACGGTAGTCGATTCCCTTGTAGTGTCCGCACAGAATGATAAGATTTTCGCACATTGAGAGTTGGTTGGCAACCGGCTGGTTAAAAATTTCTCCGTCGGGCGACGTGTAAATCACTTCATCATATTTTCGTTGCCGTTTGAGGGAAGAAATCGCCCGATCGACCGGTTCGCATTGCAAGACCATGCCTGCTTGCCCGCCAAACGGATAGTCGTCCACTCGCCGGTGACGCCTGTCCGGAGAATAATCCCTGAGATTGTGGATGTGTATTTGCGCAAGCCCCTTTTCCTGCGCCCTTTTCAGGATGGAACAGTTGAGGGGGCTTTCCAGCATTTCTGGAAGAACTGTTATAATATCAAGACGAAACATAATGTAATAAAAAAACGTTACCTTTGCCGCAAAATTACGCTTTATGATTAAATATATCAACTTTCTTTCAGTGTTTTTATTGTTTGGTTGCAATATAAGCGCCCAAATCAGGGAGACTGTTCAATGGCACCGGTACATCGGCAAATCGGGAGAAATAGTTTTTCGGGCAACGGTCGAAAAAGGCTGGCATCTGTATGATATGAATTTGCCGGAAGGCGGCCCGATTTCCACTTCTTTTGAATTTGAAACGGTAAGCGGCGCCGAATTATCCGGCAAAGTTTACACCGACGCCAAAGTCCACAGTCAATATGAAGAAATGTTCGGAATGACCGTCCGCTGGTTTGCCGAAAACCCCACATTCGTTCAAAAACTGAAAATTACGGACAGGGAAAAATTTCAAATTACCGGAAGAATTGATTACATGTCTTGCAACGACGAAAATTGCATTCCGGGAGCGGAGGAATTTCAGTTTACTTCCGAAGATTTGCCGGAGGGGGCAGTTGTTGCGCCTGCCGCCGCTATCCCTGTTGTTGCCGCTGTCTCTGAAAATATTAGGAACAACAGCGACACAGTGAAGAATATCGCCGGCGATTACTGGAAGCCCGTAATTGCCGAACTGCAAACCTTTGGCCGGGATACTTCCTCTGCCAATAAATCGTGGTTACTCATCTTTATACTGGGTTTCGGGGGGGGCTTGCTGGCTTTGCTCACGCCCTGTGTCTGGCCGATTATCCCGATGACTGTCAGTTTTTTCCTGAAACGTTCCAAATCCAATCGCAGGAAAGCCGTTGCCGATGCCCTGACTTACGGATTGTCCATTATTGTGATTTATGTGCTGTCAGGCCTTTTGATTACCGCAATTTTCGGAGCAGGCGCCCTAAACGACCTGTCGACAAATGCTTTTTTCAACCTCTTGTTTTTTGCCCTGCTGGTGCTCTTTGCCGTTTCATTTTTCGGCGCTTTTGAACTGACATTGCCTTCGTCCTGGAGCAACAAGATGGACAGCAAGGCGGAATCGACCACGGGATTGATCAGCATTTTCTTCATGGCTTTTACCCTTGTATTGGTATCTTTTTCCTGCACGGGACCTATCATCGGAACCCTGCTGGTTGAAGCCGCCGGAGCGGGTAATATGGCAGGACCGGCTGTCGGGATGTTTGGTTTTTCCTTAGCATTAGCGCTTCCGTTTGCCCTGTTTGCCCTGTTTCCGTCTTGGTTGCAGAACCTTCCCAAATCGGGCGGCTGGCTAAATTCCGTCAAGGTGGTACTGGGCTTTCTGGAGTTGGCATTATCGCTGAAATTCCTGTCGGTAGCGGATTTGGCGTATGGATGGCGGATACTGGACAGGGAAGTTTTTCTGGTTTTGTGGATCGTTATCTTCGCGCTTTTGGGACTTTATTTGCTGGGAAAAATCAAATTGCCGCACGACAGCGACTTGCAGTACTTGTCGGTACCTCGTTTGTTTCTGGCGATTCTTTCCCTCTCGTTTGCCGTTTACATGGTTCCCGGACTGTGGGGCGCGCCTTTGAAAGCGGTCGGTGCATTTTCTCCTCCTTTATATACACAGGATTTCAATCTGTATGACGGCGAAGTGCGCGCGAAATTTTTAGATTACGAAGAAGGCATGGAATACGCCCGCAAAAACCGCAAACCGGTAATGATAGACTTTACCGGCTACGGATGTGTGAACTGCCGGGAAATGGAAGCCGCCGTATGGTCGGATCCGCGCGTCAAAAGAATTATCGACAACCATTATGTGCTGATTTCCCTGTATGTGGACGATAAAACCCGATTGGACAGGGTTGTGGAAATAACGGAAAACGGTAGAACGCGAAAACTGCGAACCGTGGGCGACAAATGGAGTTATCTGCAAAGGCATAAATTCGGAAAAAACGCACAGCCGTTTTATGTCCTGCTGAACAATGACGGGACGCTGCTTGCACCTCCCCACTCCTACGACAAAAACATAGATAAATATATTTCGTTTCTGCAAAAAGGGATAGAGGAATATCATGCCGTTGAATAATCTCCACGCCCTCTTTTTTTATTCTTTTCGCCGCTTCGCGGCATATAATATCTTTTTTTTCTGGATTGCTTCGGGCTTTGCCCTCCGGGTGACGTGATGAACTTGGATTGCCGCAGTCGTCATTGC
>JAIRKG010000092.1 GCA_031260235.1 Dysgonamonadaceae bacterium
GCCGATTTTTCCCTGTATTTGTTGAACGCTGCCAGGCAGGCCAGAGGCAGAGACGCCGTTTCCATTCCGACATACAGCATCATGAGGTTTCCAGCTGAAATCATCAGATACATACCCAACAAAGTAACCAGTGTGATTGTGAAAAACTCGCTTCTCCTCAGACGATTTTCTTCATTCAACCATGAATAAGATTGAAGGAAAACAATTAAAGTCGCAATATTCAAGATGTTTTTCGTCAAAACGGTCAAACCTGAAGTGACAAATATTCCGCCGAACGCTTCGCCCGCAGGTTTGGGTAAAAATCCCCATACTGTTAAAACCGCAAATTCTATACAGGCAATCCAATGAAACCAACGATTTTTTGATTTATTGGAACCAATTATATCATAGACAAATAATATCAAAAATACGATTACCAGCCCTATCTCCTGCCCCATCAATAAAAAATTACTAAAATTCATTTTTATGTCAATTACAAATTAATAATTACGAGCTATATATTTGCTAATTTTTCTATAATCGGCACAACACTCTTGCTAATCAGATCGGACACTCCGGAAGGATACATCCCAATCGCAGCAATCACAACAATCAAACCTACCGCCGAAACTCGCTCATACCAGGCCGCATCGGTCAGATGCAAATGATGTTCATCCTGAACCGGACCGTACAAAATCTTACCTACAGTCCTTAATATATATACTGCAGTAATAACGATGGAACAACAGGCAATTATTGTCAGTACTCTGTGGAATGTATCGTTATTCTGGAACGATCCTACAAAAATGGTCATTTCGGCAACAAATCCGCTCAAACCGGGTAAACCCAATGAGGCTAAACCGGCAAGTACATAACAAACCGAAGCGAAAGGCATGATTTTCATCAGACCGCCCATTTCACGGATGTCGCGAGTGTGCGTCCGTCCGTAAATCAGTCCGATTAAGGCAAAGAACAGAGCCGTCATCAAACCATGCGAAAGCATCTGCAGCACAGCGCCCGTCATAGCAGTCTGATTCAGCATCAATATGGCAAACAATACCAATCCACAGTGGCTCACAGAAGAATAGGCGTTGATGTATTTTAAATCGGTTTGTACCACTGCGCTAAATGCGCCGTAAACCACGCTGATACCCGTGAGAATGAGGAAAATCCATCCCAATTCGTGCGCAGCTTCAGGCATCAAATAAATGGCAACCCTGAAACAGCCGTAACCTCCCAATTTCATCAAAACTCCTGCATGAAGCATCGAAACGGCTGTTGGCGCAGAAGCATGACCGTCAGGCGACCAGGTATGGAAAGGAAATAACGCACCTAATACGCCGAATCCCAAGAAAGTAACAGGAAATATCCAACACTGATGTTCATACGGAATATGCAAATGATTCGCAATATCCAGCAAATTCATACTCGTATGTCCCGAAGTATAATAAATTCCGATAATTCCAACAAGCAGGAAAGCTGAACCTCCCATCAGCATCAACGTCAGTTTCATAGCGGAATATTCTTTTTTCCCCGTCCCCCACAATCCAATCAATAAATACATCGGAATCAGGGCGATTTCGTAAAACATGAACATCGTGAACAGGTCGATTGAAATAAAAAATCCGAATACGCCCAGCGACAAAAGGCAATACCAAAGAAAATATTCCTTAGCCATGCTCATATTCCACGAAGAAAATACGCCGGTAAACACGATCATTGACGCCAGCGCAATCATCGCCACGGAAATACCATCAACGCCCACCGAATAAGCAATATGCAAAGGTGCAAACCAGGAGATACTCGACGTAAAAAGCATTTCGGCATCCGGCGACGCGGCTCGCTCTTTGATAAATAGGACTACGAGTGTCGCTGCCAATATTAGCAAGGCAGAAGCACCGATAACCATAATCGCTCGAATTTGTTTTATTCCTTTGCTTAGAAATAAGGATGCAATCATTAGGATGGGGATTGCTACAAATAATGATAATATATTCATAAATTATATTTTATTTTTTATTGCAACTAATTCACTAATTATTACGAATTTATCCATTTATAGTCTTTTCTTGTGGTATTAAAAAAACAGCACCAATACCGCAATCAAAATCGAACCCGCCACAAACACCCATGCATAAAACTGAACCTGTCCCGACTGCAATCCCTTGACGGAACCGGCAGATCGGTGCGTTGCCCAAGCCAACCCGTTCATTGCTCCGTCAATAATATGGCGATCAAACCATGCAATTGGAATACAGATATATCGAAAGACGACGCTCTGCGTAACCCACATCCATATTTCGTCCAGATAGAATTTATGCAAAGCCGCTCTGTACAGTCCGCCCAGCGACTGTGCAATTTCCGCCGTCCAATCGCTTTTTTTCAGATATAAAACAGTTGCCGCTGCAATACCTGCAACTCCGGCACCAATACTTAACGACGCTACCGTCAGGTCAATATGGGTATGGAAAGGCACATTGTCACTACTGATAAAACCGGCAAAGGGGATAAAACCCGAAAATATGGAAAATATAGCCAAAATAATCAAGGGAACAGCCATTGTCAGCGGCGATTCGTGCGGTTTATGATGTTCATTATACTCTTTATTGCTGTTCCAGAAAATGCAATAATACAGACGCCACATGTAAAACGCCGTCAACCCGGCAATCGCCCAAAGTGTCCAAAAAATTAGCGGATTGGAATGAAAGGCTGCGGCTAAAATTTCGTCTTTACTGAAAAATCCAGAGAAAGGCCAAATTCCCGCAATAGCCAGACAGGCTATTGCAAACGTAATGTTCGTAACCGGCATATATCTCCGCAGATTTCCCATTTGACTCATTTCGTTGCTGTGAACGGCATGAATTACCGAACCCGCACCGAGAAACAGCAAGGCTTTGAAGAAAGCATGAGTAACCAGATGAAACATGGATGCCATATAACCCAATCCGTCATGGCCGCCGTAATCTGAAACACCCAAAGCCACCATCATGTAAGCAATTTGCGAAATCGTCGAAAACGCCAGCACCCGCTTGATGTCGGTTTGCGTTATCGCGATTATCGCCGCAAACAACGCTGTAAATGTTCCTACATAAGCAATCAGCGTCAGCACGTCCGGCGCGGCAAAGAAATAAACCGGAAACAGACGGGCAACCAGAAATACACCGGCAACTACCATCGTTGCAGCATGAATCAAAGCCGAAACAGGCGTCGGGCCTTCCATGGCGTCGGGCAACCAAATGTGCAAGGGGAACATCGCCGATTTACCGGCGCCGCCCATAAATATAAGCGCCAACGCCCAAGTCGCAATAGATAAGCCCATAAATGTACCTCCGGCCATTGAAGTCGTTACCAAACCGGCATTATCGGCTGTCAGTAATCCAAAATCAAACGTCTTTGTATAAAAAGAAAGAAGTAATATTCCTATTAAGAAACCTAAATCGGCAAAACGAGTAACAATGAACGCTTTTTTGGATGCCGCCACCGCCGAGGGTTTTGTATAGTAAAAACCAATTAAGGAATAGGAACTTACGCCCACCAGTTCCCAAAAAATATACATCTGGAAAATATTGGTCGCAACGACCAATCCCAACATGGAAAAGCTAAACAGTGACAATAATGCGTAATAACGCTGAAAACCGGTTTCTCCGTGCATATAACCCAAACTGTAGATATGCACCATCAACGAAACGGTCGTGATAACCACCAGCATCATCACGGAAATTGGATCTAACAGAATACCCAAATCAATATGCAGACTTTCGGTAAACCGCAGCCATTCGAAATTAACCGGTACAAGATGTTGCCATTCCTCTCCGACCATACCGGTCTGAAAGAAATACTGGTAGGCCACCGCACTGGCGCATATTGCACACAGTCCCATGCCTGCCGTTCCGATAATCCCTGCGGCTTTCGGCTTCATCTTCATTCCCAATAGTCCTAAAACGAGGAACAGGAAAAAAGGCACTATCAATATAAATAAACTGTATTCCATATCTTTAATTAAGGATTGAGAATTGTTTTTCTCAATTTTTCATCTTGTTTATATTGTTAATATTAATGTTGCCGATACTGCGATACGCATTGATAATAATCGCCAGTGCGACGGCGGTTTCCGCAGCAGTTATCGCAATTCCGAAGAGTGTAAAAAACATTCCTTCCAACTGATTGGGATAAAGGAAACGGTTGAACGCCGCAAAATTGATTTCCACCGCATTCAAAACCAATTCCAGTGAGATCAGAATGGCTATCATATTTTTCCTCGTGATAAATCCGAATATTCCGATAAAAAACATCAATGTACTGATTATTAAATAATACTCTAACCGTATCATAGTATTTTATTTTTTTCTTGCAATTAAAATCCCCCCGATAATACAAGCCAGCAACAACACGCTCAACGCCTCAAAAGGCAACAAATACTGGTATTTGCCCGTACCCATCAACGTTTGCCCGATAAGCGACATACTTATTTCCTGATCGCCAACCATACTCGTATTGGATTCATACAAAAACCGATGCTTAAACAACACAAAAGCGGTAAGCCAGACGCCGGCCACAACGCCTAAAAATCCGAAAACATAACGGCGTATCTCGTGCCGGAGCAACACTTCCCCTTTATTCGCAGTCAGGAAGATGGCAAATATAAACAATATCACGACGCCGCCGGCATAAACCGATACCTGGACAGCCGCCAGAAAATGATAATTCAAAAACAAATAAAATCCGGCCGTACAAAGCAATACCAAAAGGAGATACGTTGCCGAGCGCAACAAACTCTCCGATGTTACCGCCATAATCGACAGAGCTAACATCGCTGCTCCGAGGCCGGAAAAAATGATTAAATTAATAATATCCATATATTTTATATGTTTCAAAAAAAATTATTCACTTACCGCTTTTCTTTCTTGGCCACCGAGGATCCTTCCTTATTCAACTGCCGAACCAGTTTAGCCTTCGTAAACATTGCATGTTCAAAATTGTTTGACCATTCAATAGCATTCTGAGGACAGGAAATCGTGCAAATCGAGCAGTACGTACAACTTCCGATGTCATATATATACCTGTCCAACACTTTCCTTTCTTTTCCGCTCGCTTCATCCGTCTCTTTTTTACCGATGACCCGAATTGTTCCGTTCGGACAATTTAATTCGCAAATTCCGCAAGCCGTACATTTGTGCTGATTCGCTTCATTGTGAGGCATAACCAACTCGCCGCGCATCCGTTCGGACGGGAAAACCTTACCACGGTTTTCGGGGTATTGTTCCGTAACTTTCGGACGGATAAAATTGAGCATGGTGATGTACATCCCTTGCATCAATCGCCAGATTCCTAAAAATATGTCCTTGATATAATTTATCATTACGCTTGTATTGATTGATATTTAAATCCCCTGAAACCGGTTATTTTTAAATTGTTCCAAATATGCCATAATTATAGATAGAGTACCCAAAGAGCCATGAACAGTATATTCAGCAAACTGATCGGCATCAATATTTTCCATTCCAGTTTCAGTAACTGGTCAATACGCAAACGCGGGAAAGACCAGCGTACCCACAAAGCCAGAAAAACGCAGAAAAAAGTCTTTCCGAAAAACCAAATCACCGGAGGAATATAATCCATAAGCGTATTTACCCCTTCCCAGGGGGTGTGCAAAGGCATCCAGCCGCCCAGGAACATGGTAGCCGCAATTGCCGCAATGATAAACATGTTCATGTATTCCGCCAGATAGAAAAAACCGAACTGGATACCGGAATATTCCGTATGGTATCCAGCCGTCAATTCCGACTCGGCTTCCGGCATGTCAAAAGGGCCACGATTGGTTTCGGCATGTCCCGCAATCAGATAAATGACAAAGGCGATAATCGCCGGAACGCCGCCTTTGAAAATAAACCACCCATCTGCCTGCTGCTCGACAATCTGCGACAGTTGCATCGTCCCCGAAAGGATGACGACCGTCAGCAACGAAAGCCCGCACGACAGTTCATAACTGATCAACTGTGCACCGGAACGCATCGCACCGATCATCGTATATTTACTGTTGCTCGACCATCCCGCCAAAAGAATACCGACTACCCCCAACGACGAAATGGCAAGCAAATAAAATACACCCATATTGAAATCGACCGCATGTAAACCCCTGTCGAAAGGAATTGCCCCGAATGTACACAACGATGCGATAATCACCAGGAAACTCGCCAAACGAAACAGGCGTAGGTCGGCATGATTCAAATGAATGATTTCCTTCAACAGAATTTTTACCATATCCGCCACGCTTTGCAACAGACCCCAAGGTCCTACGCGCGTTGGCCCCAGACGGCACTGGAAAAAGGCGCAAACCTTTCTTTCCGCCCAAATCAGTATCAATGCCAGTACTGCATAAAGCGCCAAAATCGCGAACCCCGTCAATATAAATTCTATCAACAGTGCCCATCCTTCGCCCAGATTTGTGCGAAGAAATTCGTCTATCCAATCGGTTACTATTTTAAAGTGAAACATATTTTAAATTAGTTTGTCTATGCCTTTTTTCAATTCCGGATTTTGTTCTACAATATTCATTTCCATGAATTATCTGTCAATACAGGGAATCACATAATCCAGCGACCCGCCGAGCATAATCAAATCCGCAACCTTGGTACCCGGAACAATCGCTTTCAACACGTTCACCAAAGTCATGGACGGCGAACGAAACTTAATCCGGTAAGGATATTTATCTCCCCGGCTGTTGATATACACGCAAAACTCTCCGCGAGCGCCTTCCACCCTCTGGAAATATTCGCCTTCCGGCAATTTGATAATCGCTTTGGTTTTTGCAGCGTAATTGCCTTCGGGAATGTTATCCGTCAACTGTTCAAGAATTTTCAAAGACTCTTCAATTTCATCCAGCCGGATGATGTAACGGTCGAAAGTCAGCCCGTCCGAGCGAAGCACTTCCTTAAAAACGGCTTTTGCGTATGCGGCGTAAGGCTCAATTTTTCGGGTATCGTTACTCCAGCCCGAAGCACGTCCAACCGGCCCCGTTGCCCCCAAAGCAATTGCTTTTTCACGGCTCAGATAACCGATACCGTTCATACGTCCGCGCGCAATCGGATTGCCGGTAAACAGCAAATGATATTCCTTCAGCATTTTACGCATATAGGGAATAAATCTCTTAATCTTCTTTTGAAAATTAGGAGGAATATCGGCCATCACGCCGCCGATTACGCTGTAATTAGCCATCAAACGGCCACCGCAAGTTTCCTCAAAAATATCCATGATTTTCTCGCGGTCGCGCATCCCGTAAACGAATGCCGTTATCGAACCCATGTCCATACACATACACCCCCAGCCCAAAAGGTGTGAAGCGATGCGTGTCAATTCGTCAATAATTGTTCTTATATAATGCGCCCTTTCGGGAACTTCCATTTGCAGCCCCTTTTCGACCGCCAAACACACCGCGTGCCGGTTTATCGTGCCGGAAAGATAATCAAGCCGGTCGGTCAGATGAAGAATCTGGGGATAGGTATAAGCCTCGCTCATTTTTTCGATTCCCCTGTGAATGTATCCGAAATTCGGGTCCATTTTCCTGATAATTTCGCCATCCAGCGAAACCCGCAAATGAAGCACGCCATGCGTTGCCGGGTGTTGCGGCCCGAAGTTCACTACATATTCGCTTTTGTCGAAAACCGTTTCATGCACTTCAAACTTGTCGTCTTCATTCATGATGTTGAGAACCGGAAGCGTTTCCATGTCCGCAAGATTTTCGTTTCCCAAAGGAATAGGGTTGAGTTCGGGGTTGGCGTCATAATCTTTCCGCAGGGGAAATCCTCGCCAGTCCTGACGCAGGAATAGGCGCCGCATATCGGGGTTGTTCGCAAAGCATATACCGAAAAAATCATGCACTTCACGTTCGTACAGGTCGGCGGAATCCCACAAATCAACAACTGAATCAAATTTTGGAGCCTCTTTGTCGGAAGTTTCGGTTTTCAGGAAAAGAAGGACAACCGGAGCGGCCGAAGACGACAAACCGTAAATCACGCCCAAAGTATCGCCGTAATCCATTCCGATAATATCCCACAAAAAATCGAACCCGTCTTTTTTCAACAAAGAAGCGGCTTCGTAGAGATTTTCACCGGGAACGGTAAGGTTGTAAGTGTTTCCTTTTTGCTCAATGGCGGCAAAGGGCAACAATGTTTGCAGAGTTTCCAAATTCATTGTTTGCCTCCTTTCTTTTCCATAATTGCAATGATAAAATTAACTACCTCAATATCCCATAACTTCGGATGCGTCAACAAATATACAAGTTCCCGCGCCTTAAGTTTCAGTTCCTTAATATATGTAGGTATCAAATCCCACAACTGCGGATCTTTCGACAAAGAAAAAAACTCCTGCATCTTAATTTTCCGCGCCAACTGCATCATCCCATAAATCATGGCGTCAGGCCGGGGAGGACAGCCGGGAATATATACATCCACCGGAATTATTTGGTCAACACCCATCACCGTGTGGTAAGAACTTTTGAACGGACCGCCGCCGATTGCGCAAGCCCCGAAAGCCATCACATATTTGGGTTCGGCCATCTGGTCGTAGAGCCGTTTCAGGACGGGCGCCATTTTGTGGACAATCGTACCGCAACAGAAAACCACATCTGCCTGGCGCGGACTGTTGCGGGTTACTTCCCAACCGAAACGGGCAAAGTCATAACGCGCCGCCCCCAGGGACATAAATTCAATGCCGCAGCAACTGGTGGCAAAAGTCAGCGGCCAAACCGAATTGGAGCGTCCCCAGTTAATCAGATCATCCAGCTTGGCGACGACAATATTGACGCCATTTGCCCGCAATTCTCTCACATATTCTTCGAGGTATTCATTTTCCTTGAAATCCTCGGTCTTCATATTACGAATGTAGATGTCTTTTACTTCCATTCCAGCGCTCCTTTCTTCCATGCGTAAACCAGTCCGAGCGCCAAAACGGCCAGAAAGAACGATACAAGCATCAGTCCCTCAACATCTGCACTCCTGAAAATGGTTGCCCAGGGAAATAACAGTACGGTTTCCACGTCAAACACTAAAAAAAGAATGGCTATCAGATAATATCCGGCTTTGAACTGAACCCACGAAAGTCCCCGTGTGGGAATCCCGCATTCGTAAGGTTCGCCTTTCAGCGGATTTGTAGATTTTGGTGCTATCAGCAAGGCAAGTATCAGTGCACCCATGACCATAATAACAGCCGTAATCAAAACAACTAAGAATAAAGCGGAATTACTCATGTTTTATAATTTATTGAATCATTCTAATGATTCAAATTTTCTGCAAAGGTATGGAAATTTATTGATTGTGCAAATATAGAATCTTCTTTTATTTTTCTGTCTACTATCTTTAAAAGTAAGAGACGCTCTTAAGCAGAGTTAAGAGATAATCCTCCACAGGAGACAATATGCTATAGTACTATTAATATTTGAATGTCGCGATTCATGTGAGCCGGAAGCCATTCAATGTTGGCTTCGTCGTACACTATAGAACCCATATTTGTCGCAAAACTCGTAGAATTTGCGGTCGTGCGGTCAATGCCATTTGTCGGTCGGTATATAGGCCATGAATGAGGAACGCGGGATTTGACGACTGTCAAACAATCGCCAAAGGCTGCTGCACTTTCTCATTTAACAAAGCAAAATCCAAAACTTCCATGATGTCGTCGACATAATGAAACTGCAAGCCTTTCAGGTACATGGCGTTGATTTCGTCGATATTCCTTTTGTTTTCTTTGCTGAGAATGACGTCTTTGATTCCGGCGCGTTTCGCCGCCAGAATTTTTTCTTTGATTCCGCCTACAAGCAGCACTTTTCCGCGAAGTGTCATCTCGCCCGTCATTGCCAGATTGGGACGAACTTTCCGTTGAGTGAACGCAGAAACCATAGAGGTTATAATCGTAATTCCCGCACTGGGACCGTCTTTGGGAATAGCGCCTTCGGGAACATGGACGTGTACGTTCCATTTTTCAAAAACCCCGACGGGAATATTCAGTTGAGAGGCGTGTGCCTTGATGTATTCCAATGACAAAACAGCAGATTCTTTCATCACATCGCCCAAGTTTCCGGTCAGCGTCAATTTCGAGCCTTTGCCTCTGCTTAAACTTGTTTCCACAAAAAGAATTTCTCCGCCGACCGCCGTCCATGCCAAACCGGTTACCAAGCCTGCGTATTCGTTGCCTTCGTATTTGTCTTTGAAATATTCGACGGCGCCCATATACGAAAACAAATCCTCAACTTCCAATTTTTTGGGATATTCGGTCTTTTCCGCAATTGCACGCGCAATTTTCCGCATGATTTTTGCCAGTTTCTTGTTCAATTCCCTTACACCCGATTCCCGCGTATAGGATTCTATCAGCGTGATTATAGCCTTTTGGGAAATATCGAACTTACCTTGGGGAATCCCGTGTATTTCCAATTGATTAGGAATCAAATGTTTCCGGGCGATTTCCACTTTTTCTTCCAGAATGTAACCGCTCACTTCGATCAGTTCCATCCGGTCTAACAAAGGTTGTGAAATGGTGTTTAAAGCATTGGCGGTAGCGATGAAAAGGATTTTCGACAAATCGAAATCAATGTCTAAATAATTGTCGTGGAAAGCAACGTTTTGTTCAGGGTCAAGCACTTCCAAAAGTGCTGCGCTGGGGTCGCCCTTATAGTCGTGGCCTACTTTGTCTATCTCGTCCAAAATCACAACCGGATTGGAAGAACCTGCTTTCTGGATGCTCTGAATAATCCGTCCGGGCATCGCGCCGATGTAAGTACGCCGGTGGCCACGAATTTCCGCTTCGTCGTGCAAACCTCCCAGCGACATTCTGACATATTTGCGGTTCAAAGTTTCCGCAATTGACTTTCCCAAAGAGGTTTTCCCAATGCCCGGAGGTCCGTATAAACAGATAATCGGCGATTTCATGTCGCCTTTCAATTTCAATACCGCCAGATGTTCAATAATCCTTTCCTTCACTTTTTCCAAGCCGAAATGGTCTTTGTCAAGGACTTTCTTTGCCCTTTTCAGGTTAAAATTATCTTGCGTATAACTGTTCCACGGCAAAGCAATAATACACTGAATATACGACATTTGCGTCGAATAATCGGGCGAATGGGGATGCAATCGTTCCAACTTTTGCAACTCGTTTTCAAACACCGAACGCTGTTCGGGAGTGAATTTCATTTTGGCCGCCTTTTCTTTGATTTTCTTTATTTCAATGTCGTGGATATTTCCACCTAACGCTTCCTGAATGTTCTTCATTTCCTGTTGCAGGAAATATTCGCGTTGCTGTTTGTTGATATCAATCTGCGTTTTCCGGCGGATAGAAGCCTTGATTTCGAGTAGTTGAACGTCGTGATCAATCAACAACAGCAGTTTGTTCAGCTGTTCCTTCATATCGTTGATTGCAAGCACTTCCTGCTTTTGTTCGGCGGTAGCGTCCACTGTGGAAAATGCCAGATTCACTAAATAGGTACTGTCTTTTGACCTGCGAAGTGATTCGAGCATAAAATCTGGCAAAGCCAGCTTTTCGGAAAGCATCTTGAGGGTTATCTCTTTGATTGTCTTGAGTTGTTCTTTGTATTCTTTGTCCGATTTCGGAGGATAAATATCCGTCAGCAGCGAAACCTTACCTTTCAGGTAAGGTTCCTGTGAAGAGATTGATTCCAGTCGTATGCGGTTGATTCCCAACAATAAAACCGTTGTACGTTCTTCATCCTCCTGCATAATGTTGATCACCCTTGCAATAACACCCACCGGAAATAAATCGTCAAAACAGGGGTCATTTTCGTTTATGTCTTTTTGGCAGAAGACGCCGATTATACCGTCTTTTTTGTGGATTTCCTTGACTAATTTTATGGATTTGGAACGTTCTACATTAATAGGAGTGGGTATTCCCGGAAAGAACATCATGTTTTTCATAGGAAGAATGGCCTGTTCGAATTCCAATTCTTCCTGTGTAATCGGTTTATTTTCAATAATTATTTCCATTTGCAAATTTGCGTAATCATCCATCGTTTAATCAATTCAACTTATTTTACGGTCAATTTCTGTGCCAAAGATAACGATTATTTATATTTTAAATCTTTCATGTATCTTTGTAGCAAGTTTTTGGAAATATCGTTCCAAATGAGGTCTTTTAAATAGAATTTTTTTCGGTAGAAATCATCCAATCAAAGTACGATATAAATAAAATGATTAAAGTATTAGTTACAGGCGGAACCGGCTACATCGGTTCACACACAACCGTTGAACTTCAAAACAACGGGTATGAAGTTATTATTGTTGATAATTTAGCTAATTCCAATGCCGGCGTTGTTGATAGCATTGAAAGAATAACGGGCATCCGTCCGACTTTTGAAAAAGTGGACTGTACAGACGACGCCACCATGAAAAAGGTGTTTGCCGCTTATCCAGGTATAAAAGGAATCATCCATTTCGCTGCCGATAAAGCCGTTGGCGAATCTGTCGAAAAGCCGTTGAAGTATTACCGGAATAATATAGATTCTTTGCTCACATTGTTGGAGTTGATGCCGAAAAATGGCGTGGAAAGTATTGTATTTTCCTCTTCATGCACGGTTTATGGGCAACCGTCGCCCGAATATTTACCAGTCAGCGAACAGGCGCCTATTCAGCCTGCCACATCTCCGTATGGCAACACGAAACAAATCAATGAAGAAATCATTCGGGACGCTATTCATTCGGGAGCGCCTTATAAAAGCATTGTGCTGAGGTATTTCAATCCGATAGGCGCACATCCGACTTCCGAAATCGGCGAATTGCCCAGCGGAGTCCCGCAAAATTTAGTCCCATTCCTGACCCAGACTGCCGCCGGTATTCGCAAAGAACTGTCGGTTTTCGGCAACGATTACAATACGCCTGACGGCTCATGTATCCGCGATTACATTAATGTGGTCGATTTGGCGAAAGCCCATGTAATTGCCATGGACAGGATGTTGAAAAACCGCTCTGGAGTTGCGTTAGAGTATTTTAATCTCGGCACGGGAAAAGGCTTGTCGGTTTTGGAGTTAATCCATGCTTTTGAAAAGGCTACCGGCGTGAAAGTTCCCTATAAAATTGTCGCTCGCCGCGAAGGAGATATTGAACAAATCTGGGCTGACCCGAATTATGCCAATGAAGTTTTGGGATGGAAAGCCGTTGAATCAATTGAAGATACCTTGCGTTCGGCCTGGAAGTGGCAACAACGAACTTAAGCCTCTACACGATGTAATCCCGCATTTTTTCGTCAAAATAATCACCCCTTGACAATTTCCCGTTTATCAGCACGGCAACTTCTATCGCGGCTTCGCAACAAACCGCGCCGTCACTTTTACGGCGAATGGTCTGGTGAAAAATCAGCTTTGCCCCTTTTCGTTCCACCGTCAAGGAAGACAAAAACGAATCGCCGCCGGTCAAAGACGCTTTATAATGAAGGTCGGCTCGCGACACGATGGGATCTATCCCCAATTCGTGACATTCACCGAACGATATACCCAAACTTTCCATAAACTCGTGGCGAGTAACTTCCGTATAATGCAAATAATTGGCATTGTTCACAATTCCTTGCGCATCACATTCGTAATCGCGCACTTTCATTTCTATTTCAAAAGATTTCATAATCGTTTAATTTGGTTTACCGTGAATCGATTTTATATAATTTATCGGAAGGACGAACTTTTTCAGATGTTTTCATCGAAAAACGTTCGCCTTTCCGGACTGTTTCAACGGGAATCAAATCAACGCGGATATCTTCGGCAGTGAAGGTTTGCGCACCGGTTGTCTGTCCGGTAATCAACACTTTATTGCCGACGGACAGCGATTGCGTTTCGAGCAAAAATTCGGCGACGCCTATCTTTGAAAAGTATTTGAGGACTTTTCCGACATATAATTTTTGCTCCGTTGCGCGGTTGCCGTAGCGGTCGTTCCATTCGCCGAGGCGCTGTCCCAAATAATAACCGTTCCAAAATCCACGGTTAAAAACCTTTTCCATGCGATCATTCCAGTCGGCAATTTGGGCTTCGGAACAGGATGTATTGCACCAGGCGCGAACGGCTTCCTTATAACATTCGGTTACCGTTTTCACATATTCCGGTCCCCTAGCACGTCCTTCAATCTTCAAAATACTGACGCCTGCGTCTAATATTTTATTAAGGAAATGAATGGTTTTTAAGTCTTTCGGCGACATGATATATTGATTTTCAACCGACAGTTCAATATCCGATTCCATATCCTTTACCCGATAACCGCGGCGGCAAACTTGATTACATTCCCCGCGGTTTGCCGATGCGTTCATTTCGTGCAAACTCAAATAGCATTTTCCAGAAATTGCCATACACAAAGCACCGTGGCAAAACATTTCGATACGGATTAATTGTCCCGAAGGACCGGTAATATTTTGTTCGACAATCTGTTTGTGAATGGCTTTAACCTGTTCGATATTCAATTCCCGCGCCAAAACCGCGACGTCGGCAAACTGCGCGTAAAACTTCAAAGCCTCAATGTTGGCAATATTCAGCTGGGTAGAGAGATGAACTTCCATGTCGACGTTTCGCGCATAAGTCATCGCGGCAACATCGGCGGCGATAATTGCGGAAACTCCGGCCGCTTTTGCCGCGTCGATAATCCGGCGCATCTGTTCCATTTCGCCGTCATAAATGATGGTATTTACCGTCAAATAGGATTGAATATGGTGTTTGTCACAGATTTTTGCAATCCGGCACAAATCGTCGATTGAAAAATGGTTCGCCGAATGAGAGCGCATATTCAGGCTTTCAACGCCGAAATAAACGGAATCGGCGCCCGCCCGGATAGCGGCTGACAGTGACTCGAAAGAGCCTGCCGGCGACATGATTTCATATTGATTGATGTTTTTGTGCGACATGGAAGATTTTTTTGTTTCCGGCGACAAAATTAAATGAAAATATTTGGATTCCAATGCCATATAAATACATAAAAAGGCGAAAGAAGCAGGATACCCTGTCTTTCGCCTTTCAACACAACTTAACTTTAATAATTTAACTCTTCTCCAAATTACTTGGAAGCTATTACCTTGATCATTTCGATCATCTTGGAGGAGAAACCCCATTCGTTGTCATACCAGGAAACAACTTTTGCAAAGTTGCCGTCCAGCGAGATGCCGGCTGCTGCATCATAAATTGATGTGGCGGAACAACCGCGGAAATCGGTAGAAACTACTGCTTCGTCGGTATAAGCCAGCACGCCTTTCAGTTCGCCTTCGGAGGCTTTTTTCATCGCGGCGCTGATTTCATCTTTCGTAGCGGCTTTTTCAAGCACTACGGTCAAATCGACAACCGATACAACAGAAGAAGGAATACGCAGAGACATACCGGTGAGTTTGCCGTTCAGTTCGGGAAGCACTTTGCCTACCGCTTTGGCGGCGCCGGTAGAAGAAGGAATGATGTTTTCCAAAATTCCACGTCCACCGCGCCAATCTTTGGACGAGGGTCCATCGACGGTTTTTTGCGTTGCGGTTGCCGCGTGAACGGTTGTCATCAATCCTTTTACGATTCCGAAGTTGTCATTCAACACTTTGGCAATGGGCGCCAGACAGTTAGTTGTACACGAAGCATTGGAAATAATTTCCTGACCTGCGTATTTTTTGCTGTTTACGCCAAAAACAAACATCGGGGTATCGT
This sequence comes from Dysgonamonadaceae bacterium, assembly GCA_031260235.1. Classification (GTDB taxonomy): domain Bacteria; phylum Bacteroidota; class Bacteroidia; order Bacteroidales; family Azobacteroidaceae; genus Azobacteroides. The sequence goes on from JAIRKG010000092.1 coordinate 15,626, forward strand.
CCTTGGAAGGACCCGATAGAAGCACTTTTCTTGCTCCCGCATGGATGTGTTTGCGGGCAGTTTCATCCGTCAAGAATAAACCGGTCGATTCGACAACGACATCAGCGTTTACTTCGTTCCATTTCAGGTTGGCAGGGTCCCTTTCTGCCGTTAAACGAATTTTCTTGCCATTTACAATCAGCGTATTACCACTAACAGCGATGTCCCCTTTAAACCTTCCGTGAACGGAATCAAATTTCAACATGTACGCCAAATAATCCGGCGCCAACAAATCATTAATACCGACGATTTCAACGTCGTTTGCAAAATTGTACGCTGCAGCGCGAAATACCATACGGCCAATGCGGCCAAAACCATTGATACCTACTTTAATCATTTTGAATAAAATTTATATGAGTTAATAATTATGAAATATTTAATTACGGCACAAAAATATATATTTTTCTTTTATAATCCAAATTTTATATATTTTTTTCATTTCGATTGTGCATAACATGAATTAATAAATATTCGTTACCTTTGCGCCACGTTAAACAATCAAAAAAATACATAATATATATGGAATATAACTTCACTGAAATCGAAAAAAAATGGCAAGCCGTCTGGAAAGAAAACCATACTTATAAGGTGAAGGCAGACGACAGCAAACCCAAGTTTTATGTGTTGGACATGTTCCCATATCCTTCCGGCGCGGGTTTGCACGTCGGCCACCCGCTCGGCTACATTGCTTCCGATATTTATGCGCGTTACAAACGGTTGAAAGGTTTCAACGTTCTTCATCCCATGGGCTATGACGCTTACGGGTTGCCCGCCGAACAGTATGCGATTCAAACCGGGCAGCATCCTGCAATCACTACGGAACAAAATATCAAACGCTACCGCGAACAGTTGGACAAAATCGGCTTCTCTTTCGATTGGGACCGTGAAGTTCAAACCTGCGACCCAAAATATTACAAATGGACGCAATGGGCTTTTATCAAAATGTTCCATTCTTATTATTGTTGCGACGCAAGGCAGGCGCGTCCGATCAAGGAACTGACGGCAAGGTTTGAAGCGCTGGGAACCAAAGACTTGAACGTTGCCTGTACGGAACCCCTGTCCTTCACAGCCGAAGAATGGCACGCCAAGCAGGAAAAGGAAAAACAGGAAATACTGATGAATTACCGCATCGCTTATTTAGCCGATACGATGGTCAACTGGTGCGCCGCTTTGGGTACGGTTTTGGCTAACGACGAAGTCAGCGAAGGGCTTTCCATTCGCAGCGGTCATCCGGTGGAGCAACGCAAAATGCGGCAGTGGAGTCTGCGCATCTCTGCATACGCACAGCGGCTACTTGACGGTTTGAATAAAATTGAATGGACGGATTCGTTGAAAGAAACGCAACGAAATTGGATCGGGCGGTCGGAGGGGGCAGAGATTCAATTTTCAATTACGAATTGCGAATTACGAATTACGGTTTTCACTACAAGAGCCGACACCATCTTCGGCGTAACCTTCATGGTCTTAGCCCCGGAATCGGAATATGTCACCCTCGTTGTAACCCCCGAACAGCAATCGGAAGTAAACGCCTATCTCGAAGCCGTTAAGCGCCGTACCGAACGCGAACGCATTGCCGACCGCAAAGTTACCGGCGTATTTTCAGGCTCTTATGCCGTCAATCCGGTGAACGGCGCGGAAATTCCCGTCTGGATTTCCGATTATGTTTTGGCAGGTTATGGAACGGGAGCAATCATGGCTGTTCCCGCCCACGATAGCCGCGACTACGCTTTTGCCCACCATTTCAACCTGCCCGTTATTCCGTTGATCGAAGGCGCAGACGTTTCGGAAGAAAGTTTCGACGCCAAAGAAGGAATCATGATTAATTCGGGCTTCCTGAACGGATTGACCGTCAAAGAAGCGATTCAAAAAGCCAAAGAATATATCGTAGAAAACAATTTAGGGAACGTAAAAATCAACTACAGGCTGCGCGATGCGATTTTCAGCCGCCAGCGCTATTGGGGTGAGCCGTTCCCTGTATATTATAAGGATGGAATGCCATATACCGTCGCCGAAGAAGATCTGCCAATCGAATTGCCCGAAGTAGATAAATTCATGCCTACGGAAACAGGCGATCCGCCACTGGGACGAGCCGAAAACTGGACGTATGAGGAGAAAACTTAAAAACAACGGAAGAGGATGTAATTTCTCAAACCCAACCGATTTTCAATGCCAAATGCACCATTAAAACAACGAACGGCGAAAGGTCTTTTCTGGGGCGGATTCAGCAACGGCGTCCTGCAATTGATATATATAGTATATGGAATTTACATCGCCCGCATACTGCATCAGGACGATTTCGGAGTGTTGTGTGCACTGGCTATTTTCAGCGGCATTGCAAATACGATTATCAATTCGGGATTTTCCTCAGCACTAATCAATAAATCGGATGCGGCGCACGGGGATTACAATGCCGTTTTCTGGTTTTCTCTGTTCATGGGGCTGTTTCTGTATCTTCTCCTTTTTTTGTGTGCTCCTCTGATTGCGCGGTTTTATGGACGCCCCGAATTGACAGCTCTATCGCGCATTGTGTTTACCGGTTTGATATTCGGGTCGCTGAGCGTAGTTCCATACGCCGTTTTTGTAAAAAAACTGATGACCAAACAATATGGAATTATCTCCATAATCAGTGTCTTCATTTCATGCGCCGCCGCAACGATAATAGCCAGGCAAGGCTACGGCTATTGGGCGCTCGCCTTCCAACAGTTAATACAAATCTTTGTCGGCGCCTTACTGACAGTTATCATTTGCCCTTGGAAACCGACTTTCAGTTTCGACTTTTCTCCCTTGAAACAATTATTTTCCTTTAGTTTTAAGATATTGATTACCGGCATATTTTCCATAATCAATACCAATATTTTCGCCGTGATACTGGCTAAATTCTACAGTATGACGGACGTCGGAAACTACAGTCAGGGACAAAAATGGTCGGCAATGGGCGCTTCTTTTATCAGCGGGATGTTTGCCTGTGTAACACAACCCGTATTGGTGGAGATTGGGGACGAAAAAGCCCGTCAGGTAAACGCTTTACGAAAATTAATCCGGTGCGGCGCTTTCCTTTCCTTTCCGTTAATGCTGGGTTTGGCATTTGTAGGACGGGAATTTATCCAAATTGCGCTCGGCGAAATGTGGTTGCCCGCCGTGCCTTTCCTGCAACTCTTCTGTTTGTGGAATGCCGCCTCATTTTTGCATACTTTGTTCACCAATTTAATATTTACGCGCGGCAAATCCGGTTTATATATGAAAATAAACATCATCACAGGGCTGTTGCAACTTGTGCTTATCGCCGCCATGTATCCATTCGGCATATTCCCTATGATTGCCGGTTATCTTGCCCTCTACCTTTTAAGCTTATTTGTCTGGCATTACCACGTAAAGCAATTAATCGGACTGCAGTTGCGGGACGCGCTGAAAGACATCCTGCCCTATTTGGGAATTACGCTGCTTTGCTTTGGCGTTGCATGGCTAACCACCCGGAATATTCAGAATTTATATCTGTTGATATCCTTAAAAATCGGCATTTCGGCATTGCTTTACGTTTTTGTAATGAAGACGAGCAACTCGGTGATGTTTAAAGAGAGCGTTGGGTTTTTAATGGGGAATAAAAAAAGAATACAATGAGTAAACTAACAGTCGTCACACGGTCTATACAAAAAGAAATAGAAATTTTTAACGAATCTCTAACCGCCTCTTTGCACGGTCACAGCAAAGATTTTCAATCCATGATTGATTTTATTTCGGGGCGAAGCGGGAAGCGGATGCGCCCGATTGTTCTCATTCTTGCAGCCAAACTCTGCGGAAAAACAAATCAAAAAACCATCGACTACGCGCTGATACTGGAATTGTTGCATACGGCGACGCTAATACACGACGACGTGGTCGATAATACAATGGAGCGACGTGCACAACCTTCCGTCAATGCGCAATACGACAACCGAATAGCGGTTTTACTGGGCGACTACATTCTTTCTTTGGCCATTGCACGCGCGGTAATAGTGGAAGACGCCGTCGTGATGAAAATTATTGCCCTGCTTGCGCAAAATTTAGCCGAAGGCGAATTGACTCAGTTGATAGTATCGAAAGATGTGATTGTTGACGAGGCGCGTTATTTCAACATCATTCGGAAAAAAACCGCCACTTTGTTTTCCTCCTGCTCCGAAATGGGCGCCATATCTGTTGGCGCTACGCCGGAAACAAGAGAAAAACTCCGGTTGATTGGGGAAAATTTAGGACTGTGCTTCCAAATCCGCGACGATATTTTCGATTATTTCGACCGGGGCAAAATCGGAAAGCCAACAGGAAACGACCTTCGCGAAGGAAAAATTACGCTTCCGCTGATTCATGCTTTGCAAACCGCGCCGCAAACCGTTTCCTCCGCCACGCTTAATACCATATTGAAACAGAATTTTACTCCCGAAAACATCCGGCAATTAATCGAATTTGCAAAAAAATACAATGGAATTGAGTATGCTCAAGCCAAAATGCAGGAAATAAAGCAGAAAACACTCAAATTATTGGCGACTTTTCCCCACTCGGAAGCCAAATCGGCGATGATTGATTTGGTAGATTATGTTATTGAGAGAGAAAAATAAATACCGCCCCACCCCGTCATTGCGAGGCGCGGAGGAAGTCTCCCCCCCGCTTCAGCCGCCTCACCGGCGGGCTTCCGCTTCCCCCTCTGCGGAGCGACGCCCCGCAACGCCCCGTCACACATAAAAAACCCGTCATTGCGAAGGCTTCGCCCGAAGCAATCCATAAAGAAACACCACGTCATTGCGAGCGAAGCGAAGCAATCCGGAGAAAAGCCGCACACGTCATTGCGAGCAAAGCGAAGCAATCCAGAAAAAAATACTATTCTTTAATTATATACATTAATTTTTTTATCTGCTTTGCGCAAAGTTTTTGTCCTCCAACTTGCAGAAGACTTGCTTTGCGCAAAGTTTTTGTCCCCCAACTTGCAGGAGATTTGCTTTGCATAAAGCAAGTTCGCGACACTTTGCCGGAGAGTTGCTTTGCATAAAGCAAGTCCGCGACACTTTGCCGGAGAGTTGCTTTGCATAAAGCAAGTCCGCGACACTTTGCCGGAGAGTTGCTTTGCATAATGCAAGTCCGCGACACTTTGCCGGAGAGGTGCGGTGCATGTTGCGAGTCCGCGGG